>JAQIBE010000120.1 GCA_027859235.1 Desulfobulbaceae bacterium | reverse complement strand
CTTTCATCATTTCTTGGCTAATTGGTATTGTCGACTCTTATAGAGTTGGTCATGCACAAGGCAAGGCGGACGTATCAGGTGGTTAACCGATCAACTTGACCCCCTTTTCTGACTTGTTAAATGATCCCAAACTGAAAGTGTCTAACGCAGCTAGAAGCACGGAAAAGAGCATTTGCAATAAAGAGGCCTCACCGTAATGGATGATGACAATATTTTTGCTAACGACGATGCGTTGGATTACATCATTTATGAAGATGTTGCCGACGATAATTCTGGGAACAAAAAAAGCGGCTGCTTGGCATTGCTTATAGTACTTCTTGTTCCCATGAGTTTACTAAAATTATGGCTTTGATATTCGTTAACCTACAGGTAACCTTAATATGGTTCAGAAAATTTTTACTAATCAACAAACTGGCAAGACCTTTGATCGAGACAAAGGAGTAAAGAATATTAACAAAAACAGATATCCGAAACTCGGTACTAAAAGGAATCCAGCTACTGTATATGTCCAGACAGAAGCAAGGGAAAAAGAGGTTAATGCTGTTTTTCAGGAAAACAACTGGGTCTCAACAATAATTATTGCCCCTGACAGACCTGAAGATATTTCAGCCCTGGAAATCCTTTTAAACCCTGTACAGACCAAAACCAACAAACACGATATTGGCAGAAATGATCCATGTTATTGTGGAAGCGGGAAAAAGTTTAAAAAATGCTGTGCAAATAAACCAGTGTGAAAATAAAATGGAGTCGGATCAAGCTAAACAAATGATCTTTATCGGAAAAATAAGAAAAGGACAGTTCGCCTCTCAATAAATAATAAGCGGAGAATAAAATGCATTTAGGATTCATCGGACTTGGCCACCTTGGCAAAGCAATTGCGGGCAGACTCTTAGACTGTGGCCATACGCTCACTGTCTGGAACCGGACACCTTCCAAGGCGGACGGCATGAAGGCCGAACTGGCCCCCTCACCCCGTGAGGTGGCAAATAAAGCAGATATTATTTTTATATGCATGTTTGACAGTCAGGCGGTCCACTCCATCCTGAGTCAGGAAGAGGGGCTGTTGTCAGGCGATATCTCCGGGAAAATCATCGTCGATCTCTCCACCAACCATTTCAAAGAGGTGCCGCTCTTTCATGGCCTCTGTGAAAAGGCTGACTGTGTGTACCTGGAAGCACCTGTCCTGGGCAGTGTAGTTCCGGCCTCGCAAGGCGCGCTTACCGTTCTGATCAGCGGCAATGAGGCCGGCTATAAACAGGTCAAACCGGTTTTAGCAGACATTGGGAAAAATCTTTTCTATCTGCAGGCACCAGGGCTTGCCACCAAGATGAAACTCATCAACAATCTTGCCCTGGGCAGTTTTATGGCCACCATTGCCGAGGCCCTGTCACTCGGGGAAGACATTGGCATTGAAAAGGAAGAGATCCTGGAGATCTTATCTGCGGGTGGTGGCAACTCACTGGTACTCAATGCCAAGAAGAACAAATTACTCACAGAAGATTTCTCAACACACTTTTCAAGCGCCTTGATTTATAAGGATCTCCATTGCCTCCAGGACCTGGCGTATGAACAGAAAAAAACACTTTTCACCGGAGCGGTCGTCAAAGAACTTTACGCCCGGACCTTTGAGGAGGGCATAGCACAAGAAGACTTTTCAGCAATTTACAAAATATTCAAAAAAGGCTGAAACTAAGTTCGGGTCCGACCAAGACAACGAGTTCTGACCAGAAGATGCTTGGTTAATCCCACACTATCACGGGGCTGGCAGGTTACACCAAGCGTTATGCGCCAAATCGAAAGTAAACTTTAACCTCAACAAAACTTGGAGTGAATATGAACAACAAAATGATCGGAATTGTCCTAATAGTTATTGGTGTTGCTTTGGCTGCATGGGGCTACAACATTTATGATTCGGCTGGCTCCCAGGTTAGCAGGGCCTTAAGTGGTGACGCACCGCTTGAAGCTTGGGCTGGAATGGTGGGTGGCGCTATTTGTATCGTATCTGGCATCTTCAAAGTAAAATAAAAAAGAGAGATAATTGGTATGTTTTATTGCAAGAATAGTGGCAAGTAATCACATAACAAAAGGCGATGCCGAATGAAATTTAATATCTGGGCAATTGGCTTGATTGGTCTCATCGGCATCACCCCGCCGCTCTGCTCTGCGGAAACATCGACTAACAAAACGTCAATAAAAGAGGTTAGGCAGGAAGCACAAAATTTACTTCATAGACTTGACGCGTATACCGCTGACCAGAAGGACGAGGCGATTTGCAAAACAAAAACGGCCTTGGCTAAACTGGATAAGCGCATTGACGCGCTGGAAACACGTGTTGATGAAAGCTGGGACAACATGGATAAGGATGCGCGTAAAAAGGCGCGTGATAGTCTCAAAGCGTCAAGCAAGCAGCGAAACCAGATAGCCGAATGGTATGCCCGCCTGCAAAGTAGTAATGAAAACGCTTGGAAGCATATGAAAAAAGGGTTTGCAAATGCATATAAAACCCTCAATAATACTTTGGGAAAGTCCGAAAATGAAGTTGGCTCCAGCAAGTAGAATTGCCTGACCATGCGCACAAGCACGCCAGTTTAATCGGCTTCGGCCACCTGACTATAACTCAAACTTACTCGGCTAAAGATAGGCGCGCGTCTTAGCTTTGGTGTTCGGCTGTAAGACAATAAAAAGGCACATCAATAAAACTGTTACAGATAGAACGGCAAATGGGATAATATAACCCATGGAAAATGTAAAATTAATAGCAATGAGTGGAGCCTCTGGTTTTGTCGGTTCCAACATGTGTCGCGAATTCAAAAAAAACGGATGGGAAATAATCGCCTTGGGCCGTAAGGAATTTGCCCTGCCCACAGAGGAACTTGCCAAACGTCTGCAGGGCGTTGACGTTATTGTGAACCTGGCCGGGGCACCTGTTATCAGCCGCTGGTCCGAAGAGTATAAGAAAGTCCTCTACGAAAGCAGGATAACTCTGACCAGAAAGCTGGTGAGTGCCTGCAAATTATTGGCAAAGCCCCCTCAGCTGTTTCTCTCAACTTCTGCCATTGGTTGTTATTCTGCAACAGGCACCCACACCGAAAATGACAATACTCTGGCTGATGATTTCCTGGGCCATCTGACCCGGGACTGGGAGCAGGAGGCCTTCAGGGCAAAGGAGTTTGGTTGCCGTACCGCTATTTTCCGCTTCGGAGTAGTTCTCGGACAGGGCGGAGGTGCCTTGGCAAAAATGCTTCTGCCTTTCAAACTTGGGATTGGAGGGACCATAGGTAATGGCAGGCAGCCTTTTTCCTGGGTCCATATAAAAGATCTAACCCGGGCTTTTGAGGCTGCCATTACTGATTCAACTTATGAGGGGATCTATAATATGACCGCCCCCCACCCTACCACCAATCTCGGCTTGACCAAAACACTCGGCAGAGCCCTGTCAAGACCTACCATTTTTCCAGTTCCTGAGTTTGTTCTCCGGTTGATCTACGGTGAGGGAGCGCAGTTACTCACCTCCGGGCAGACCGTTATCCCCCAAAGATTACTGGACAACGGCTTTCAGTTTGATTTCCCTTCTATCGAAGAAGCAGTTGCTGACTGCTTGCAGTCGTAGTCACGACTTTTATGCGGATTTGGGATATTGACCCCGGTTTTTTGAATGGGCAAAGTCTGTTGGGAGAACATCGCGAACTGCATGGTATTCATGCAATTATCAGCAAAGGTAAATCTGGGTATTTCCGCCATCCCGAAACACTGCGCTGGGTTTCGCATTTACCGGCTTTGGTAATTCGCCATGAGTTGCTGGTTGCAGAGATGAAACTACGGGGATTTAATCACTATAGTCCACTTGACAGGACTGTGAGCAATATTGAGTGGCCCCCTGTTTTTGTTGATCAGCCCGCAGCACAGTATCGACTGCTGCATGGTAAGTATATTGAAAAAAAACAGGGGCGTATTTCTTTGCCCAAAAATATTCAGGGATTATGGGCCTCACATAAGTATTCGATCATGGCGAGAGACCCTGCTAACTGTAAAAAGATCGGTCAGCTGGTAGCGTCTGGAGAAATTTCTTTCGATGACTTATCGGAAAGATTAGTGCTGCTTATGCGCACTTCGCCAGCCCCTGGACGTCTTGCAAATGCTGTCTCCCACATGTGGGGATATGTTGCCGATCATTCGCCGGTTGATCCCCTGGAATTAACCAGCAGTGAACTGCTCCAGGAAATTCAGGAGAAGTCGCAGAAGTATAATGTCGACTATCTGCTGCGCTCCACGGCCCTTGGTGAATTAAGGTTGTGGTGTAACTGAACAGTTATTGCTTGGCAGTTAACCAACATTTCTTGAAATGACGTAGATCCACGTTATGATTTTACAGGAATACGACACAGAAAAACTTATCCGGGCAATTAATAAAAACTAAAGAGGAACAATTATGACCCTTAACGAATACCTACAAGATGTCACAGGTAAGGGAATTCTGGCTACGGCTGATGCAAATGGTAAAGTTGATGCCGCCATCTACTCAAAGCCGCACATCATGGCTGACGGAGAGTTGGCTTTTATTATGCGGGACCAGTTAACCCATCACAACATTGAAGCAAACCCTTATGCCACTTATCTTTTCATCGAGGATGGGCCTCACTACAATGGCATCAGGCTATTCTTAAAAAAGGTTCAGGAAGATACAGATCCAGACTTGATTGCCAAATTGACGAGACATCATGTACCATCGGAGTGTGATAAGGTTAACGGGCAGAGATTCCTCGTCTATTTTGTTTTGGAGAAGATACTGCCTTTAATTGGTAGTGAAGAAACAGGGCTGAAATTGGTGTCGTAATCGGTGATTTCAGGCCTTTATTTAAAACAACCTGGTTGGAGGATTGATTATGGAAACTTGCAGCTTGAATGACTTTTTGGAAGAACTTAAGCCTTGGCTTGATAAGGACTATATCAAAGAGGTACATGTGGACGACAAAGGGCATTTCATTATGTATTTCAGGGACGGAATGAAACATGTATATTCTATAAATGACTGCAATAAGTCTCAAGTTGCAAAAATTATTACCACGTTAAAAAGTAAAGGGATTCCGGTTTCAGATTAGCAATAAATTTCAGGGTAATTATCAATTACAATTGCACTGCCGAACAAGGCGGTGCAATTGTCGCTGATAACGTCTGTGACCTGTCTGGCTGGTCTTTGGGCGGCGCAAGTGACATTGAGCGTTCAGCGGGGAACATGAACCCATGGGCCCAAAAAACAATTTGATATGATTCATGATGTCCGCTAGGATTTACTGAAAGAATGAGTGTGAACGTACATGGTGGTAGCCAAACAATTCTATGGGCATAGTTGGGTTAATTCTTGCCAAAGAAGGGAATAAAAAATGGATATTTTCTTGAAGCAGTTCAAAGAGGTTAGCTGGGACCAGATCATATTCACAAGCACCCGAATTTTGCTTGTTCTGTTATTGGCATGGGTGGGCATGGTTGTTTTGGGGAAGATATTAGGCCAACTTGAACAACGTCTGCTCAAACAAGGTAAAATAGCAGGAGAACCACCTTCGGAGTCCGAAAAAAGGGTGGAAACCTTAATTCGCCTGATAAGACAGGCTGCACTTATTGTCCTTTGGGTAACCACAATTCTTGTTTTACTAAAAGAGATAGGTGTTGATGTCGGGCCGATCGTCGCAAGTGCCGGCATTGTCGGACTAGCTGTCGGTTTTGGGGCACAGAATCTGGTCCGGGATTTTATTTCAGGGTTTTTCTTTATCCTTGAAAATCAAGTTCGTGTTGGTGATGTCGCCATCGTAAATGGCACTGGTGGTCTGGTCGAAAGAGTTAATTTCCGAACCATTGTCTTGCGCGACTTGGGGGGAGTTGTGCATATTTTCCCGAATGGCGCGGTAACGACACTCAGCAATTTGACCAATGATTGGTCTGCTTATGTATTTGATATCGGGGTTGCATATAAAGAAAATACCGACAAGGTTATTGAGGTAATGACTAGAGTTGGTTCTGAAATGAAACAAGATGAAATACTTGGATCTTTCATGCTTGAAGAACCAGAAATTTTCGGAGTAAATAAATTTGATAACTCTGCTGTTGTTATTAAAGGCAGGATCAAGACAAAACCCATCCGCCAATGGCAGGTGGGCCGAGAATATTTACGCAGAATCAAGTTGGCCTTTGATAATGCCGGGATCGAGATCCCATTTCCACACCAAACCCTCTATTTTGGCGAAGCGAGTAAACCAATTGAAGTAGCTCTGTTAGAAAAGCTGAAAGGAGAAAAGGTAGTCACATAATTTTCAGCAAAGTAAAAGGGGCCAAGTCTTTGTATGAGGTAACAACGAAGGGGTTAGGGCTGAAAAAGGTGGGTGCGTGATTGCATGGAACCATGCCCTGTCAGGGTAACAACTCGAGACTGACCCTGCGTCTCAATATTAATTACGAGACGGTTGGCAGGGATAAGATCTCCCAGTCGGTCCGGCCATTCAATAACACACACACCCTCGCCGTAGAGGTACTCTTCAAAACCAAGTTCAATGACCTCTTCTTCGCCACTCAGTCGATAAAGATCCATGTGATAGAGGGGGAGGTCTCCAGAATACTCATGGAGCAAACTGAAGGTCGGGCTTGTTATATAACAGCTTTTGGGGACGCCGAGGCCGTAGCCTATGGCTTGGGTGAGGGTGGTCTTGCCGGCACCCAGATCTCCATTTAGAAAAATAATATCGCCGGGAATGACTTGGCTTGCAATGTGGTGGCCGAATAAAACGGTGTCTTCCAGGGAGGAGAGGATGAAGGTGATACTGTTGCTCATCTTGCAACTTTCTTATGGCAGAACAGGCATCTGTGTTTTGGCGGATGCTGCCCAGGCAAGGGCATAACCCCTTCCGGGTTGTGGCAGGAGCTGCATTGCTTATCCGCCTCTTTTTTCTGCATGGTATAGAATTTTTGATGGGTGTCATCATAGGGCATTCTTGCGGTGGTTTCTTCAGGGGCTCGCCATAGAAAGAGAAAGAGTCCACCGCAGAAGAGAAGAAAAATTACATTATAAAGCAGCATCTTTTTTTTTGTATTCATTTTGATCGACCTAATTTCCCATTTCAAGGGCTGAAAACGGGATGAGTTTTAACCTGAGGGCAAGGACAAGGCTTTCCATAATTACCCGGCAGTGAAAGTTTGATTTTCCTGATAATAAAAGAATCTTCGTGTGCCGGCTATGGTTTTTTATGAGCCTTGCAAGTTTGCTGGGCGTGTGGGATGGATTCAATATGATATTTGCAATTTCTTCTCCTGAGATTATAGCCGGCAATATTCCTTCCCCTGTGAGTCCTGATGCGAGTCCTGCGGCCTCACCGACGAGATAGATATTGTCAAACTGGTACCCCCGATAGTCGAAGGAGATGTTGCCGGCCTTGGGGGATAATGACGCGTAGTTAATCCCTCTACCGTCCATCCACTGGTGAAGTTTTTCCTTTAAGACCTTTGGTCCCATATCAGCACGAAAGCTATAGGCACCCACTGATGTGCGGTTGGCCTGGGGAAAGATCCAGGCATAGCCTGTGTTGAAAACGGTCGCATCCAGATGCCAGACCATTTCTGGCAGGACTCCAGGTATATGATAATGGATTCCAGTCCCGATGAGTTCCGTGGGAAGATTCAGGTACCGCCTGACCAGTGAGGTGGCACCATCTGCACCGATTAAGGTGTCAAACTGATATGTCCCAGCATCTGTCTGTACTGTTTTCCCATGAATGGAACGCACCCGGCATCCTGTCTTGATAACGGCTCCGGCATCCCGGGCCTGTTTTGCCATCCACCCGCCAAGGGCTTCACGATTGATGGTGGAAACAATGGGTTTCCTGTTCCTGATGATGGTTTGCTGCCATCCGGACGAAACGTGCTGCTGGGGGAATTCCTGTTCAATGAGATGGCGCGGTACGGCCTGGTTTTGTCCGGTGAGGGTAATGCCGCCGGCACAGACCTTAGTCCCAATGCGGGTATTACGTTCACACACCAGCACTTTCCTGCCGTTTTCTGCGAGGACCTTTGCGGCACTCAAACCGCCTGGCCCTGCGCCAATGATAATGGTGTTGAAATGGTCTGAAGTCATGGAGAAGCGTGGTTAACATGAGTTTGATTGATAGGGGTTACGCCTTATTATTACGTTTGGAAAATAGTGGTATGGGTACGGTTATGCAAGAAAAAACTTTAATCATCCACGGGGATCAGGTAAGTAAATAGGTCGTTATCTTAAGATTAAAAAAACGGTTTGGAGAGTGGAATGCGGACATTGTCATCTGGAAGAGGAAGTCGTTCTCGCGGAAATGGCAGAGGAATATTAATTGGCCTGCTGGTTTTAATCCTGTTGGCCGCTGGCGTTTTGCTCGTCTATCTTGCTGAACGTGAACCGCCTGTGATTACTCCTGCGCCTGTTGCGGGTGTCCTTGGTGTATCTACGCCACTCGGTTTTCAGGTCAGTGACCATCGTTCAGGATTGCAGCAGGTTAAGGTTGTTTTAACTCAGAATAATCAGAGTAAGGTTCTGTTTGCAAAGAGGTTTGAGAGAACCACCTGGATTGGCCAGATTGGCCCTGAAACGTTATCAGAAGAAATTATACTTGATACCGGGAAACTGCAGCTTGAAGACGGTCCGGCGCAACTCATATTCACCGCAGTAGATTACTCACTCTGGGGGTTTGGCGCAGGCAATGCGACCCGCGTTGTTGTTGATCTTAACTTTGATACGCAGCCGCCCCACGTTGTCCGCCTTGACTCCCCCCGTTATATCCGTCCTGGTGGTGCAGGCATTGTCATGTATAAGATCACCGAAGAGGTGGCTCAGCATGGTGTCAATATTAATGGTTATTTTCACCCCGGTTTTCCGGTTGCAGGCAAGGAGGATGTGTATGGCGCGATCATCGCCCTGCCCTTTGACAGTTCTGAAATTAACGATGCCCATGTGGTTGCCATTGATCTTGCCGGTAATGCCGGCAAGGCCCCCTTTGGCATGATTGTCAAGAATAAGACCTTTAAACATGACACGATTAATATCCCTGATTCATTCTTATCCCTTAAGATTCCCGAATTCAGCCAGTATTATCCTGAGATGACAGGGGAGTCCATTGAGCAGTTTGTCTATATTAACACCAAGGTTCGTAAAGACAATCGTGATGCTATTGCCAAACTATGTATGAACCCTATGGCTGAAAAGTTATGGTCTGGCCGTTTCAACAGAATGGCTGGAGCCGGACGGGCCGGGTATGCTGATCACCGCAACTATGTGTACAAGGGAAAAACTGTGGACAAGCAGGTGCATCTGGGGATGGATATCGCCTCTGTTCGCCATGCCCCGGTTAAGGCGGCTAATAAGGGCAAGGTGGTCTTTACAAACTATCTAGGTATCTACGGAAACATGGTGCTGTTAGATCATGGTACCGGTGTTTTCACCCTGTACTCCCACATGAGTCAGATTGGTGTTGTTCCCGGCGATATTGTCCTGCAAGATGAGGTACTTGGCGCCACCGGCACGACTGGTATGGCAGGTGGCGACCATCTGCATTTTGGTGTGCTGGTGAACGGTATTATTGTTAACCCGCTGGAGTGGTGGGACGGTTCATGGCTTGATTTACATATTGAGAGTTATCTGCAATAGATGGCGCTGGTGAATAAATAAGAGTTCATTTTTTATCCTCGTAAGCAGAAATTCTGGTTACGGGGATTTTTTATATAGAGATCCATTCGTGTCAAAAATAAAAATTCTGCCTGAACATATAGCCAACCAGATTGCCGCAGGCGAGGTGGTTGAACGCCCATCTTCCGTGGTAAAGGAGTTTGTGGAAAATGGTATTGATGCCAATGCCACGCAGATTACTGTTGAGGTGGAAGGCGGTGGCACGCGGCTCATTCGCGTCATTGATAATGGTGAGGGTATGGATGCGGATGATATTCTGCTCTGCCTTGAGCGGCATGGAACAAGTAAGATTCGGGTAAGTGAAGATCTTACGGCCATTGACACGCTTGGTTTTCGCGGGGAGGCGGTGCCGTCGATTGGTTCCGTAGCAAAGCTTGTTATTATTTCGCGGACATCTGAGACCTCCCTTGGCTGCCAGGCTGAAATTAATTACGGCACGGTGCGTAAGGTCCATGAAATGGGATGCCGGCAGGGAACCATTATGGAGGTGCGCAATCTCTTTGGCAATGTTCCAGCCCGGCGTAAATTCCTGAAAACAACCCGTACTGAGCTGAGTCATATTGATGAGGTCATGGTGAGCATGGCCCTTGCCCATCCAGAGATTGGTTTTCGGTATACGGTTGACGGCAGGATCAGCCGGGATTTCCCCGGACATGAATCACTCCGTGAACGAGTCGCCCGTATTTATAAGATTGGCCATGATCCCCTGGTTGAGATTAATGTCTCGGGAGCCGTAACCCTGCTGGGCTACCTTACTGCCCCTGATACCGTCTCCGGCGTTGCGGCAAAACTCCGTGTTTTTGTTAATGGCCGCGCTGTGCGTGATCGCATGGTCAGCCACGCTGTAACAGAGGGGGGACACGGTTTTTATCTGAAAGGACGGCGCCCCTGCGGGGTCTTGATGCTTCAGGTTGATCCACACCAGGTTGATGTGAATGTCCACCCAACCAAACAGGAAATCCGTTTCCACAGGTCGCAGGATGTGCACCTGGCTGTTGCCCTTGGCATCAAGCAGGCGCTGCTTGCGTATCAGGCTGTGGTGAAAAATGTTCTGTTCGGTAGATCCGCTGACCAAGAAAGAGAATTCCCTGGGGAAAAAAGGGTTTTACCGCCACCGGTCGTGACCAGTGCAGAGCCGCAACCGGCTACCCTGTTTGGGCATCCCCTGCAGAAAAAAAAGGCGGAGATTCCTGAAAAAACATCCCTGCACCCGGTCACAGAAGAAGGTGCCCATCCTCAACGCAACAATGCAGATAAAACCGTTGGTTTGACCTGCGGGGAGTCGGATCACGATATTCAGACAGGGGCAAACCCCTTGGGCAGATTAACCTATCTGGGGCAGTTTCAGTCGTCATATATCCTGTGTGAAAGTGATCAGGGCCTCGTGGTTATCGACCAGCATGCCGCCCATGAACGTCTCCTGTTTGAGAAATTGAAGCAGCAGATTATGGGATCTGTGGTGACCCAGAACCTCCTGTTTCCCGAGATGATGACCTTCACCAGACAGCAGGTGGAGGTGCTTGGTCGATATGGTGAAGAAATCCGTGATCTCGGCCTTGAAATCGAACATTTTGGCGGCGAGAGCTATGTACTTAAGGCCGTGCCCGCCCTTCTGGGCCATCTAGGTCCCCTGGAAATTGTCACCGGTGTCTTTGACCGTTATCTGCAGGCTGACATGCAGAGTTCCCGGGCGACCCGCATAGAAGACATGCTGTCTGTTATGGCCTGCAAGGCTGCTATTAAGGCCAATCATCCCCTGCAAGAGAAGGAGGGTATTGCGCTTCTTGCCCAGATGCTCGCAGCCCAGGTGTTTTCCCATTGTCCCCATGGCAGGCCAGTCTATCAACTCTTTTCTCCAGCCGATGTGAAGAAATGGTTTTTACGGACCTAACGCTTGGCAAACAGCTATTGCCAAAAGCTGCGCCCTTTTGGTATAGTATCTTCTTTTGAGACTGCTGATTAATTTAAATTATATAGGATTTAACGATGACCCAACCTCTTACCCGCACTGATTTTCCTGATCTTAAATTGGTGAACCGCGGCAAGGTTCGTGATCTTTATGACCTTGGCGATGCCCTGCTCATGGTTGCCACCGATCGTATCTCGGCCTTTGATGTGATCATGAATGAACCCATTCCCCACAAGGGCGAAGTGCTAACCAAGCTGTCCCTCTTCTGGTTCGATCTCTTAAAGGATGTGATCCCGAATCATCTCATCAGTGCTGATCCTGATGAATACCCGGCGGAATGTGCTCCTTATAAGGACGTGCTTCGTGGTCGTTCCATGCTGGTTAAAAAGGCCGAGCCTCTGCCGGTTGAATGTATAGTGCGCGGTTATATTTCAGGGTCGTTCTGGAAGGAGTATCAAAAGGACACCACGGTATGTGGTTTTGCCCTGCCTGCAGGCATGCAGGAATCTGAAAAATTACCTGCAGTGTTATTCACCCCTTCAACCAAGGCGGAACTGGGGCTGCATGATGAGAATATCTCCATCAAGCAGATGGAAGAGCTGCTGGGTAAAGAGGTGACGGCTGAGATTAGTTCCATCTGTGTGAAGCTGTATGAGAAGGCTGCTGACTATGCCAAGGCACGGGGCATCATCATCGCTGATACCAAGTTTGAACTGGGCTGGCATGACGGCAAACTCATGCTGATTGATGAGGTGCTCACCGCAGATTCATCCCGTTTCTGGCCCATGGATGATTATGAGCCCGGACGCGGCCAGGCCTCATTTGACAAGCAGTTTCTGCGTGATTATCTTTCAACCCTGGATTGGGATAAGCAGCCGCCTGCCCCACCCCTTCCGGCTGAAATCCTGAAAAAGACCGGGGCCCGCTATTTAGAGGCGGTTGAGAAGATTACCGGTCAGGGGTTGTAGCCTTTTAATGTGAGGCGTGAGACGTTCAAGGTCAGGAGTGGGGTCATTATGGGCTTATATAACACCTCACTCCTCACTCCTCACGCCTCACTCTCTCGTTACAGTCCTGCCCCTTGCAGTTCCTGGACAATCCTTGTCTGTTCCTCAGATAACTCTTTGGGGATTGTAACCTCTACCTGAACGAGAATATCACCACAGGATCCACCCGTAGGTGCAGGTAAGCCTTTGCCCTTTAAGCGAAGTTTTGAATTTGCCTGCATCCCTGGTGGTATCTTGACGTTTAATTCGCCGCCGCCAAGGGTTGGGACGTTGATGGTGGTGCCAAGAACCGCTTGTGAAAAAGAAACACCATGTTTGAAAATAAGGTTAGATCCCTTTCTTTCAAAATCCGCATGGGGTTGAATATTAATGCGGAGATACAGGTTGCCGGGTTGGCCTCCCTGGGGTGATTGTTGACCTTTACCTGTAAGCCGTAATTTCTTTCCCCCTTCAATGCCTTTAGGAATTTTCACAGAAACCCGCTCAGCGCCGCCAGGTGCCACCGTGCGTTCGGTGCCTGTGGCAACTTCTTCAAGGGTGACCCAGAGTTCCATAGTGGCATCTTGTCCCTTGGGCGGAGGTGCACCTCCGCATCCCCCGCCTCCACCTCCTCCACTTTGAGAGAAAAAGGATTCAAAAGGGGAGCCGCCTTGGCCACTCCCGCCAAAGTTCATGCCGAATTCTTTGAATATGTCGCCCAGGTTGGAGCTTCTGAAAATATCCTCCTGGGAGTAACGTTGGGAGAATCCCGCCTCCCCATAGGTGTCGTATTGTTTTCTTTTCTCTGGATCAGATAATACGGCATACGCCTCGTTGGCCTCTTTGAATTTATCCTCAGCCGACTTATCCCCAGGATTTTTATCAGGGTGGTATTTGACAGCGAGTTTCCGGAACGCCTTTTTGATTTCCGCGGCAGATGCTGTTTTATCAACCCCTAATTTTTTATAATAATCCATAGTTGTTCTCTTTGGTTAATTCTATGTTAGGCAGGAGGTGCGGAGTTTTTCTTTTACGACAACTGATTATAAGGATGGTTGCTATTATTTACAAGGGAGAGTCCTTAAAATATACTCTTAATAACATGGGTTGTGACCTGGTCTACTGGTTCCCATCCTCTTTTGGTGGAGAGGGTAATTTGCTAACCCAAAAGGATCATACCATGTTAAAAAGGGTGAGTCGATCAACAACAGGGGGAAAGCCGGTTTGTTTTAACCCGATTCAAACGCTTGATCTGCTGCGGCCTGTAACGAGGGGTACTATTTAACAGTAAATTTTTTATTGCCTGTACGTTTTTCCCTTATGAAGTGGGATACCCCTTATCTGAGATGTTTTAATTTCTATAATTTTTAATAAAGATGAACTATGACTGAATCTAATTTCTCCAGCCTGCCCCTTTCAACACCGATGCTCACAAACCTTAATGAACTTGGGTTTAAGTCAATGACGCCGGTTCAGGTCGAGAGCCTTCCCCCTATTTTAAATAATTCTGATGTGATCGTCCAGGCCAAGACCGGGAGCGGGAAAACTGCAGCCTTTGGCATTGGGGTACTGCACAAGCTTGATGTTAAAAAGTTTAGAGTTCAAGCGCTTATTCTATGCCCAACACGGGAACTGGCCGATCAGGTCTCCAAGGAAATGCGTCGTCTGGCACGTGCTGTCCATAATGTTAAGATCCTCACGCTCTGCGGTGGTGTTGCCTTTGGGCCTCAGTATGGATCATTGCTGCACGGGGCCCATATCATTGTGGGAACCCCCGGTCGGGTGCTGCAGCACCTGGATAAAAATAATCTTTCGTTAGACGATTTAGAGACGCTGGTCCTTGATGAAGCGGATCGTATGCTCGATATGGGATTTATTGACGACATTAAAAGGGTTATCGCCCATGCGCCTCAGAACCGCCAAACCCTGCTTTTTTCAGCAACCTATCCAGACAGGATCATGGATTTAAGTTCTTCTATTCAGAAGAAGGCCCTTAATATTCAGACCAGCGGAGAAAGTGCGAATAAGATCACGGAATATTTTTATAAAGTAGCCCAGAATAATAAAATTTCCATGCTGATTAAGGTCATAGCCCATTACCGCCCCCAGAATATCCTCGTCTTCTGCAATACCAAGGTGCAGACACAGGAGGTTGCGGATGAGTTGTCAAAGGCCGGCATTGATGCCCTCGCCATTCACGGTGATCTGGAACAGTATCAGCGCACCGATGTTCTGGTCCGGTTTTCTAATAAAAGTTGTTCCGTCCTTGTGGCAACCGATGTGGCGGCCCGCGGGCTTGATATCAAAGAGCTTGAGATGGTGGTGAATTACGATATCCCGCAGGATGAAGCGACGTACACCCACCGTATAGGCCGGACAGGACGTGCGGGTGAAGAAGGGTTGGCCGTGACCCTTTTTACTGATCGTCAAGCCTCTGGCATGGAAGCGTATCGCAATGGAACCCGGAGGTTTGAAGACGGGAATACCTTAGGCGAGGTTAAACATTTCTCCTTGACTCCCCCTAATGTTACCATTGTGTTAGAGGGTGGAAAAAAGGACAAGATTCGTCCTGGAGATATCCTCGGGGCACTCACTGGTGATGCAGGTATTGCAGGTAAATATGTCGGGAAAATAGAGATAAATGATCGCCAAAGTTATGTTGCCATTGACAAGAGTATGGTTGCAAAGGCTTATTCCTACCTGAAAAAAGGCAAGATTAAAGGCCGTAAATTTTCCGTGTGGATGTTTGATTGAGCAGATTTAAGGCGATGATGGATTTGTATCTTTTATGAAAATGAATGAATAATGATAATTGAATAATGAAAGTTGACTGGACGACCCTCATTGGGCTTATCGCGGCAATATGTACGACCGCATCATTCTTGCCGCAGGTGGTTAAGACCTTGAGGTCCAAGAGAACGACAGATATTTCGCTGTCTATGTATGGTATTCTTGCTACGGGCTTGTTCCTCTGGCTTGTGTACGGATTGATACTTAGAGATGTCCCGTTGATTCTGGCCAATGGCGTCAGTTTCGGTCTCGCCATGTGTGTCGTGTTTCTCAAGTTAAGGCATGGCTGAAAAGGAGCGGTGAGACTGAAAATTCTATTGTCTGGAAGGATTCCGTCTCTTGCAGAGGAGACATAAAAAAACCCGCTCTTAGAGCGGGTTTTTTAGTGCATTGCATCGGCGTAACATCAGGCGAACCTAGAAGGGTACATCGTCTCCGCCCATGCGGGGTTCAGATAAAGGTGGTTCTGTGTAGTTGCCACCACCGCCGCCACCGCCGCCGCTTCCAGGCTTGGAGTCGAGCATTTTCATTTCACGGGCCACAATTTCTGTGGTGTATTTCTTGTTCCCGTCCTTATCCTCCCAGCTTCGGGTTTGGATGCGGCCTTCAATATAGACCTTGGAACCCTTTGACAGATATTCCCCGCAGATTTCACCAAGTCGTTTAAAGGCGACAATGCGGTGCCATTCTGTCTGTTCCTGTTGTTGACCTGACTGATCTTTCCACCGCTCTGAGGTTGCAACGGAGAAGTTCGCAACGGCTGTGCCGTTTTGGGTATAACGTACTTCAGGGTCAGCACCTAAGTTACCGATAAGAATAGCCTTATTGATCATTGTCCTTTTCTCCTGCTTGAAATAATATTTGGTCAGTAAGGCGTGGCTCACAGACCATCCGATATGTAATGGCGACTAGAGTACAGGAGTTCGTAACTTTGCAAAAGGAAATTTTTGCTTTGCAGTTTTTAAAGGGGAGTTTGTTGAAATGCCAGGTCAAGATTGTCAGGCAATTGGCTTGATTCTCCCGGTTTGAAGCCGCATTCCTGCCAGATCTCATCGCTTTCCATACAGAAATAGAGACAGGTGTGGTCTGCTACATATTGGCGCAGGAGATTGACAATAAAGGAGTACATTTCAACCCGCAATGAGCGGAAATAGCGGTATTTATTATCAAGACCGATGATGAACTCCTCATGGAAAAAGGTGGACGCGGGGAAGCGGGTCAGGGCAAAGGGTTTGAGGGCGGGGAGAAAACGTAGAGCGCCCAGACTGATCCAACTGATCTTTTCAGCAGGCACGGTTGCAAACAGGGCTTTGATGGTTGCGGTATACCCTTCCTGCCAGCCTTCATGATAAATAATAGGGTCAAAATGAAAGCCGAGTTTATACCCGTGTTCTCCGCAGGTCTTTGCCGCGTGCAGACGCTCATCCAGGGAGGCGGTGCGTATTTCTTCCCTGGCCATGATCCGGGTGGCGTTGAGTGACCAGGATACCATGATTCGGCCATTATGGTCGAGGTCAAGCAGGTTCTTTATATTGGCCGATTTTGTCTTCAGTTCAAGCATCCCATTCTTGTCACGCATGTAATTGATAAGGATAGGACTCAACCCGGTAAGATGATCGATTGCCAAAGAATCGCTGAACTCTCCGGTACCGATGCGCCAGAATTGCGTGGTGCGCTGAAAGGCCAGATCCAGTTCGCTGAGCAGATCGTCCGTATTGACAAAGAAAGACATCCAGTCATTATTTAAATAGGCTTGGAGGATGCAATAAACACAATCCATGGGACAACCCATGCCGATATTCAGCACCTGATAATCACAGCAGCAATACTCTTTTGTACCGGGGCAGGGCTTGAAAAAACTGCCGCGGTTATTACACAGGAGGAGATTCTGCTTGCCCAGGGTGAGTCCGTGGGGGGACTGTCTTTGCTCGGGAGGATGAGTGCGTGGCGGAAGGAGTTTGACGGGCACGGACGCCCTGTCACATATGGATTTTGCAAGGGGGGAATCCTGACATTCCTGGTCAAGATAGATGGTGCGAATATGGGATGCTGGATCGTAAGGTGTTGGCATGGGGCGAAACATAGCACCCCTTACTCCTGTTGGTCAACCATCCTCATTCCTTTGCAGTAAACAGGCGCGTCTCGCCATCGCCTCTCTGTTGCGCCGTCGTTCCATTTCTGTTTCAAAGAGAAGAGGCGGGACCGGGGATGGTCTACCCCTTTCATCAATGGCGACAAAATAGAGGTAGGCTGACGCCACATGTTGAACTCTGCCGGTGGTAAGCTCTTCCTCTTCAACCCGCACCCCGACCTCCATGGAGCTGTTGCCCACAAAGTTAAGGCTCGCCTTCAGATGCAGGAGGTTGCCAATGGATACATGGTGATGAAATGAGAGCTGGTCGAAACTGCGCGTGACGACCTGTTTATGGGCATGACGGCTGGCCACAACAGCGCCCGCCTCATCAATTAGTTTAGCGATGGCCCCGCCATGGACAAAACCCATGGGATTGCCGTCTTTGGGGAGCATGATGGAGGCTAGGGTGATGCTTGAATCGCGAACCGTTGTTGTAGTGGCCATGGTCAGTTCCTGGGGAATATTGGTTAATGAAAAAACAGTATCACGTATTGGTTTGTATGGGAATGTCATATTCAGCATGGACAGTCGACAGCGCATTAGGTATGATTCCTTCCTTTCTTTAGATTATGTTAAAATATTGATGGATAATTATATGAGTGCATTTACAAAGCAGGTGGCTAAACGGCGGACCTTTGGCATTATCAGTCACCCTGATGCCGGCAAAACAACCCTCACCGAGAAGTTGCTCCTCTTTGGCGGCGCCATTCAACTGGCTGGTGCGGTGAAGTCCAAAAAGACGGCCCGCCATGCCACCAGTGACTGGATGAGTATTGAAAAGGATCGTGGTATTTCGGTGACGAGTTCCGTGATGAAGTTTAATTACCGGGATTTTGAAATTAATCTTCTGGATACCCCGGGTCACCAGGATTTCTCTGAGGACACGTACCGCGTATTAACGGCGGTTGACTCAGCCCTCATGGTTATTGATTTTGCTAAGGGTGTTGAAACGCAGACGGAAAAATTGATGGAGGTCTGCCGTATGCGTAACACCCCCATCATCACCTTCATCAATAAGATGGACCGTGAAGGCAAGGATCCGCTCTCCATCATGAGCGAGATTGAAGATAAGCTGCAGGTGGAATGCGTCCCGCTCTCCTGGCCCATTGGGATGGGGAAGCGCTTTAAAGGGGTGTATAATTTATATGAAAAGAAACTCCACCTCTTCTCCGCTTCAAAAAGTTGCATAACCGAAGGGGTGGTCATTGATGATCTTGATGATCCGGCCCTGGATGAACTGCTTGGTGATGACGCTGACGTGTTACGTGGAGATCTGGAACTCCTTGAAGGGGCGGCAAGCCCCTTTGAGCTTGAGCATTATCTTAATGGTAGTCAGACCCCGGTGTTTTTCGGCAGTGCCATTAATAATTTCGGTGTCAAGGAGATGCTTGACGCCTTTGTGGAATTGGCCCCTGCCCCTGGAATCCGCAAGGCGGTTACCCGTGAGGTGTCTGCGGATGAGGAGGACTTTTCAGGGTTTGTCTTTAAGATTCAGGCCAATATGAACCCGGCTCACCGTGACCGCATCGCCTTCTTCCGCATCTGTTCCGGTAAGTTTACCCGGGGCATGAAGGTCATGCATCACCGCATCGGCAAACATATTACCCTATCCAATGCGACAATCTTCATGGCCCAGGATCGGGCCAATGTGGAGGAGGCCTTTGCCGGTGATATCATTGGTCTGCATAACCACGGCACCATCAAGATCGGCGATACCTTTACGGATAAAGAAGAGCTGCAGTTTACCGGTATCCCCAGTTTTGCCCCGGAACATTTCCGCCGGGTGATCCTGAAAAACCCTCTCAAGTTGAAACAACTGCAAAAGGGTTTGGTCCAGCTTGCCGAGGAAGGTGCAGTGCAGGTGTTCCGCCCCCTGATTGGTTCAGATTATATTCTCGGCGCCGTTGGTGTCCTGCAATTTGATGTCACAATGGCACGCCTGAAAGATGAATACTGGGTCGACGCCATTTATGAACCTGTTGATTATGGTGCGGCGCGCTGGATCCACTGCGCTGACAAGAAAAAGCTTAAAGAATTTGAAATTAAGAATCGCGGCAGTTTATCCACCGATGCCGAAGGGCATCTCACCTATCTTGCCCCGAGTCAGTGGCAGCTTGGTTATGTCGAAGAACAGTGGCCTGATATTCAATTTCTCAAGGCCCGGGAGAATTATTAAGGGGAGCATTTATGGCCACCAATATAAGATTTATGTGAACTCATGGTTCAAAAAATATGTCCCTCAGCTGCTTTTTTTACTGCTGTCCTGTTGAACCGTTAAACCTTGATTAACATCATTAATGAAAAAACTCGTACTTCTTATACTCTGCCTCCTGCCAACGCTCCTGCAGGCGGCTCCTGGCCAAAAACAAGAGATGCGCCACGTCCTTATCCTGCATTCCTATTATGGCGGTTATTCATGGGTGGAGGAGGTTAATCAGGGTCTGTTCAAGGTTCTTTTGGCAAGGGATCAGCAAGATCTGCAGCTCCATATTGAGTATATGGACACCCAGCGGCTGAATCCAGATAAGGATTTCCAAGACTTCCGTACCCTTCTTGAAAAAAAATATAGTGGTATCTCCTTTGATATTGTCATTGCTGTGGATGATCAGGCCATCGACTTTACCCGGGAACATCACCAGAGTCTCTTTCCCCGGGCAGGTCTGGTGGCCTGTGGAAAGATTGGTGGACAACCCATTGCTGAATCAGCAATCCCCGGCTTTTCCACGGTGGTTGAAAATATTGATGTCCTGGCAACGATTAATTCTGGACTGACTATCTTTCCCGAAACAAAGCGGATCATTGTGATTAATGATGGATCCTACGACGGCAAAAGGCTTGACCCTTACCTTAAAGACATACCCCGCCATTATCCAGGAATTCAGTTTGAGTACCCGGAGAATCTCAGTATGGATGGAATGGTTGAGCTGATAAAAGGGGTAACAGATCAAAGTCTGGTTCTCCTTGCCCATTTCACTGAGGATGAAACAGGTGAAATCCTGTCCAATGACCGCTCGGCCTGGCTCATTGCCTCCCGATGTAAGGTTCCCATCCTCACCATGTGGAACTTTTATCTGGGCTCTGGGGCGCTGGGTGGTCGCATGATTGACGGGGTTGCCCAGGGAGAACTGGCGGGACGTTTTGCCATGAAAATTATCCATGGTGAAACTCCAATTGGTGCAACACATATTGCCACCACGGATAACGAGTACCTCTTTGATTATCGTAAACTGAAATGGTTTGATATCTCCTATTCGGATTTACCTGAGGAGAGTCGGGTCACGGAAGAACCGCAGTCTGTGCTGTGGAAGTATAAGAAATTCGGGTGGACGGCATTGTTTATTGCCCTGACCCTGGAAACTACCGTTATTATTCTTTCCGTGCTTATTTATCGTTCCAAGAAGGCGGAAGCGGCCCTTGAGGAGCATCGCAATCTCCTGGAAGACAAGGTGCAGAAACGGACCCATGAGCTGACTTCAGCCAATGAACAGCTCCTCAATGAGGTGGCGGAGAGAAAGCGGGTGGAGGCGGCATTACTGGAATCTGAAGATGTGCTGCATCAGCTGTCCAATAACCTCCTCACAGTGCAGGATAATGAACGGCAGCGTATTTCAGTTGAGCTTCACGATGAACTCGGGCAGTCGCTTGCGGCGTTGAAACTGCAGGTCCGCGGATTACTTCGAGCCCGTGATAGCGAATCAACAGATTATCTCCAGCAGGGGTGTGATGAGTTACGCTCTGCCATTAATGACATCATTGAAAATGTTCGCAGACTCTCCAGGGACCTGTCGCCGGTCCTGCTTGAGGACCTTGGGATCGATGCGGCCCTTGAGCATCTGGTGAGTACTTTTGCAAAACTATCGAATATGGATGCGGAAATTAATCTCATCGAGATCAATACGTATTTTGGGAATAAGGCCCAGAGGATGATTTATCGCATTGTCCAGGAGGCCTTGAACAATATGAGTAAACATGCTGAGGCAACGTGGTTTGAGGTGTCCATCAAAAAACATAAGAATAGAATTTTTCTCGTTGTTAAAGATAATGGAAAAGGTTTTAATGTTGAAGAAATTTATGCGTCCATCAGTCCTGAAAAAGGCATGGGACTTACCGCCATGGGAGAACGGGTCCGTATTCTCCGCGGCAGCCTCGATTATGAAGCAGAACCCGGTCAGGGAACTGCTGTTCATATTACATTGCCCATTTAACGGGTTTAGTATCCAGCAAATTCAGCCTATATAAACAGCACATAGTTGTTTAAAGCTGTATTCAACAGGTAGAACTTCACTAAGAGGTGAATTATGGGTGTCTGTCGAGTCGTTCTGGCGGATGACCATGCCTTAATCCGGCATGGAATTAAAAAGATTATTGAAGATGAACCTGACCTTGCGGTGATTGGTCAGGTTGGTGACGGGTTAGAGCTGCTTAATTTTATCAAGAAAATTGCGCCGGATATTATCCTCCTTGATATCTCTATGCCGAACCTGCGTGGGATTGAAGCCATTGGCGAGTGCAAGAAGATCTGCCCAAAGGTTAAAATCATAATGCTCACCATGCATAAGTCAAAACAGTATCTCTGCCATGCCCTTTCTGCTGGAGCTGATGGGTATGTACTCAAAGAAGATTCCGATACAGACTTGCTGACTGCCATTAATAATGTTTTGGCTGGGAGCCTGTTTATTTCTCCAGTTCTCGCTGATGAGTTCAGTGCAAATGAAATCAAGGCCTGCCAGGATAAAAAAGGTGTGGTGACGGATGCGTTAACCCCCCGTGAGCGCCAGGTCATTAAACTTGTAGCTGAAGGTCGCACCAGTCGTGATATTGCTGAACTCCTTTCTATCTCCACCAGAACGGTGGAGCATCACCGTGCCAATCTATTAAAGAAATTGAATATTTCCAATACAGCCGATTTGATCAAATATGCAATTAGCAAGGGGTATGTGCTTTCAAGCAATTGATTTTATGTGCTAATTTTTTTAAAGAAATAGACAGGGGATTACCCCTCTCCTCCTATCCTTTGTCTGGTGTAGATATTTAGTTAAATACTGAAATTCTTAGCCGTTTTTTGCCCCTTTTTTTTATCTCCTTGTTTTTCTGTTTTTAAACCGACGAACCGCTATTTTCCCTTTGCAATCATATCTATGTTGTGGTCTTATTATTCCATTGCTACAACATTTGGTATGGTGTGTGTCTTCAGCCCTACTAGGCAACTCTTAATTAATACTTATAAATTATTCCTGTTCTGTAATCACTGATCCCCTTGGGGTCTGTGACCTAGAAAAAAAACTATCTATTCGTTTTTGCCACTTACGCATCTCAGTGTTTTTACATTTTCAACGCATCTGTAATGACATGGGGAGGAGTTTTGATGCGTTTGGCCCATATCAACATTACGGCACGTTTAAAATGAAGAAAGGAGAATCAATGATGTCAAAGAAAATGAAAACAATGAGTGCTATTCCTGCTAAGGCCCCCAAGCCTCAATTTGCCGATAATGCTATTGCTGTTCTTGAACGTCGATATCTGATGAAGGATGTTGAGGGAAACGTTATTGAAGAGCCACAGGAGATGTTGTGGCGTGTGGCCTCGACGATTTCCAGCGCAGATATAAAATATGATAAAAAGGCTGATCTGGATGGTCTGGCCATGGATTTTTATACCATGATGGCCGAGTTTGATTTCATGCCAAATTCACCCACCCTGATGAATGCCGGGCGCGAGCTTGGCCAGCTGTCAGCCTGCTTTGTGCTGCCTGTGGAAGATTCTATGGAATCTATCTTTGAAGCCGTGAAGCAGACAGCTCTGATCCATAAGAGCGGCGGCGGCACAGGGTTTTCTTTTTCACGTATTCGTCCCCAGAATGACATGGTGTATTCAACCAAGGGTGTCTCCTCAGGCCCGATTTCATTCATGGGTGTCTTTGACACGGCCACTGAAACCATTAAGCAGGGCGGCACCAGACGTGGTGCCAATATGGCCATGCTCCGGGTTGATCATCCTGACATCATGGATTTTATCAAGGTCAAGGCGGATTTGACTAAACTTAACAATTTCAATATCTCTGTCGCTATCACTGATGCCTTTATGCAGGCGGTGGAAAATGATGAAGACTACGATATTATCAACCCCCGCGATAAAGAAGTTGTCGCCAGGAAAAATGCCCGCAAGGTGTTTAAGCAGATCGTCAAACAGGCATGGTTTTCCGGTGAGCCGGGGATTGTCTTCATTGATCGCATGAATGCGGATAATCCAACCCCTGAACTCGGTGCCTTTGAAGCCACCAATCCATGCGGAGAGCAGCCGCTCCTGCCCCATGAATCCTGTAACCTCGGTTCTATTAATTTATCGACTATGGTTGTTAACGGCACCCTTGATTATGATAAGATTGCCGATATTGTCGGTAAGGCGGTGCATTTCCTTGATAATGTTGTTGAGCTTAACCGTTATCCCCTGGAGCAGATCAAGAAGGTGACCCAGTCGAACCGCAAGGTCGGCTTAGGGGTTATGGGCTTTGCCGATATGCTAATTAAACTAGGTATCCCCTATTCCTCTCCTGAAGCTGAAGCCCTTGCCGGCAAGGTGATGAAGTTTATTGACGATGCGGCCCTTCAGGCCTCATCAAAACTGGCAACCATCCGCGGTTCCTTTCCCAACTTTAAAAAATCTATTTATTACACTGCAAACCCTGATGTTCCGGTGCGTAATGCCACACGCACGACGATTGCGCCCACCGGTACGATCTCAATTCTTGCCGGCTGCTCCAGTGGTGTTGAGCCTTTGTTTGCCATCTCCTATGTCCGGCGCATCATGGATGGGGATGAGTTTTTTGAAGTAAATCCAGTGTTTGAAAAGATGGCCAAGGATAATGGTTTTTATTCGAAAGCTCTTTTAAAAGATATTGCTGAAAAAGGAACCCTGCAGGGCTTAACTGAAATTCCAGCCAAGTATCGCAAGATTTTTGAAACGGCCCACGACATTACACCCAGAAATCATATTGATATTCAGGCCGCGTTTCAGGCCCATGTGAATAATGCCGTAAGTAAGACCATTAATTTCTCGCACACCGCCACTGAAGAGGATGTGCATGATGCCTATATGCTTTCATACAAGCAGGGGTGTAAGGGCGTAACCATTTACCGTGACGGCTGTCGTGATAATCAGGTGCTTTCAACCGGCACAACTGAAGCGAAAAAGGATGCGGTTGCCAAGGATGGTCACCGGACAAAACGTGACCGTCCCCGTAAACTGACAGGATCCACCTATCAGATGGAGACAGGTTGCGGGCCAATGTATGTGACCATTAATGAAGATGAGCAGGGACGGCCATTTGAATTATTCAATACGGTCGGCAAGGCCGGCGGCTGTGCCTCCAGTCAATGTGAGGCCCTTGGCCGTTTGGTGTCTCTGGCCTGGCGGTCAGGTCAGGATGCTGAGCCGATCCTGCATCAGCTTGTCGGCATTAGTTGTCATAAGCCCTTTGGTTTCGGCGAGAATAAAATTTTATCATGTGCCGATGCCATTGCCAAGGCGGTGCAACAGCATCTGGAAGCAAATGGTACTTGCTGCACTCCCTGTGACAAGACGCATCAGATGTTTGGTGCCTGTCCGGAATGCGGCGGTGTTGTTGAGCATGAAGGCGGCTGTTGCGTGTGTCATGCCTGCGGTTATTCGGAATGCGGCTGATCACCTAGGGGTTATTGGTATGAAAAAAGGCGTTTTCGGAATCATCCGAAAACGCCTTTTTTTATGAGATGCCCAAGCATTGTTCCGCATAAATATGACCCGCACTCAGGTAAGAAGCCGGGTATTCATCTGTCGGAGACCGGGGGACTTCTCAGAGGGGAGTTGCAACGCCCAAGCCGTCCATGCTGAGAAAATGCATGGGCTCACCTAGCATTTTCTTATTTGCGCAGCGCTCCGTCCAGCAAGCCAGCCGGTTGAGAATGCCGCCTGCAGATTGTATCCTCCTGTGTCAGCCTGAAGATCGAGCAGCTCTCCCGCAATGAAAAGTCCCTTTATTTTCCTGGACTCCATGGTTCGGGGGTCAACCTCACTGGTGTCTATGCCGCCAGCTGTAACAATTGCCTCGGTAAACGGTCTGTATCCGGTTACCTGCAGCCGGAAATCCTTGAGCCATATTCTGAGACGCTTGCGTTCTTTGGCGGATATATCGCAGACCTTGCGCTCAATTGGGATATCGGTGAGATCGAGGCAGACCGGTATCATCTGTTGAGGCACGAGTCCCCGCAGAAAGATGCTGATCTGCTCTTTACCCCGCGAAGTAATGTCACGCAGAAGCCGCGCCTCAAGTTTCTTGTCATCGAGAGCTGGCTTGAGGTCGAGGGAAAGGGCAACCTTCTGCCCATCGCGCAAGCTGTCCACGGCTTGACCACTCAGGGTAAGAACTGTCGGCCCGGTCACCCCGAATTTGCTGAATACGATCTCGCCAAACTCTTCTCTTTTCTTCTTGCCGTCCACAAACATGCTGACCTTGATATTGCGCAGATTAAGCTTATCCATTCTTTGTGCTTCATCCCCTGCAGTTTCAAGCGGGACTAAGGCCTGACGAAACGGGATTATCGTATGTCCCAAGGATGCGGCAAGTCTGTAGCCGTCACCGGTTGAACCTGTGGCCGGATAGGAGGCTCCGCCAGTGGCAAGGACAACCGCATCACAGGGGATCAGCTTCCCTCTCGAAACAACAGCCGTTACGCGTCCGCCATCCATGACTATTTTACTCACCGGAGCGGAATGTTCGCTTCGGACTCCGGATTTTTTATTCCACTCTCGAAGAACCCGCTGGACATCCGGAGCCTTGCCGCTTGCCGGAAAAACTCGTCCCCCTCTTTCCGCTATTGACTCCAAGCCAATATCATTGAAAAATTCTATGAGATCGGTATTGAAAAACTGCGCAAAGGCCTGGCGAAGAAAACGGCCGGTTTTTCCAAAATGGGAAATAAAATCAGACAGTTCCGCGATATTTGTGATGTTGCAGCGGCCCTTGCCGGTAATACAGAGTTTAATGCCGACCCGCTGCATCTTTTCAAGCAGAAACGTATCTGCCCCTGCTTGAGCTGCCTGTCCAGCAGCCATAAGACCTGCCGGCCCCCCTCCTATGATAATTACTTTTCGCGGCTTCATATATTTGCGGATCCTTGTTAATTCTCAGCCTGCAATTCGAGTCCCAGAGGGGATGCTTGTTTTTTACGTTCAAGCCTGTCATACATTTCAAGCATATTGTAATAGTCACGCTGAAGTGTTGTATTGATCAAGAAATCTTCACCTTTAACGATACCCCTGGCCTTGTCGACTCTTTCCTTCCCAAAGATGTTAAACAGCGCCTCTTCATACTCTTCCCAAACCAAGTTTCCCTGGTCCATCCGGAGCAATTCTGCGACAATATGGCCGAGTTTATTCGTGCCGAATTCCAGGGCTGCCAGAGCCTCCTCGATGTTACCAAGCAGGAGATGCACCTGTGCTTTAAATTCAAGCATGGTGAAACTGTTCTCAAAAATAACACCGATATAATCATCGACATTGAGTGAATCGTCCAGATAATGAATCATCTCAAGTATCTCCTCTGGATTATACTCCTCAAAATGCAACACCATATTGCGGATAAATTTCCCGCGGTTTCTATTATTGTAGATCAGGTCATCTATGGGGTAGACCTCAGAAACACCAGGGACGATCATCTGGCAGGAATAAAACCCAAGATAGCTGTATTCCCGCAGATACATCTCTTTGCCCATGTCAGCCAGGATATCAGTCAGATAACTGTATTCCGCTGCGCACCCCTCACCCTGATAGCGCCACGGGGCATATGCAAAACTCCTTACAGAACTTAAAAACCCGAAACCCAATCTCCCATCAGAGCTGATAAAATGCGACTCCAAGTTAAAATTGTCCGCGACAAGGCTCATGTCAAAGGTCGGGACTTCAAACGTATCCAGATCTGCAAGTCCCCGGCCTTGCATCAATTCTGTCATGGTCCGCTCAAGGGAGACTTCTAAAATTGGATGGGCACCAAAGGAGACAAAGAGAGAAGAGTTCTGCGGATTGATTAAAGAGATAGCAGTGACGGGGTATTTACCCCCCAATGAGGCATCAAGAACCTCGACAATGTATCCTAACTCCCGTAATGCCAAAACATCATTATGCAGTCGTGGAAAGGATTGGACAATTTCAGCGGGGTATTTAGGCAGACTGTAACCGTTTTTGATAATTTCTATCTTAACATAACGCTCGAGAATCTCACTGAGCGCCTGGACCTGTGCCTCCATTGCCGTATTTCCCGAGGCAAGACCGTTACTGACATAGAGATTGTTCAAGATATTCAGGGGAATATACACCGTATTACCACTGGATTGTTCGCTGAAAGGCAGGGCAACGATCTTGTCCTCATAATCACTATTGTAATCAACAAGGTCTTCAGCAATGAGCTCGCCATCAGGATCATAGAATAAGCGTAACTCATCGTTCAGATATGCACCGCCAAACTCAAAGGCTACTTCATCAGGATAATATTTCCGATCTATGAGGTGAAAGTCGCTGAAAAAGTTATTGGTCTGCAGCCGTTCAATATACTCCCCCAGGGCACTGGCCATGGATGCCGCCGAGACAATGCCTTTGCCGTTGGCATAGATATGCCGTGGCGCTTCAACCGAAGTGAGATTCACCGAATAACAATGGGCCAGCGGATGCTTTTCATGGGAAAAGGTAGTCTCGCAGCCAACCTCTGCTAAAACAGCCTGCATCTGTGCTATTGATTCTTCAAGGGGGGCATCTTTAGATAAAAAATTCATTTTTTTGATTTCAGGCGTAATTTTACCGACCTACTTCCCCGTTAATTGTTCTGCAGAGGCATTTTCTTCGTCAAGCAGACGCATCCCTTCCATGAGTAATCCCAGGAAATTACCAATAGGCTCGGCACCCAAGTCATCCGGGGCCAAGGTTGATGAGAATTTAAAAGAACCTTTCTTCTCCCGGAGAATTGCCCAGAAGGCATCTCTACCTGTTTGACCTGCATAGTCGGCCCGCACAATAACTCCTGCGGAGAAGGTCATCTGCCCTTTTCCCTTTGCAAGCTTCAAATCAAACATGCCTGTTTTGCGGTTTTCGTTAAACATCTGGAACAATTCTGCGGGATTAACATCCTCAAAACTCCCTGACACTCCAGCTGCAAACTCCTCAGCCCGTAATATATTCGCCTGGGATAAACGCTGAACCAGCATACGTGTAAATGCCATTTGCAAGAATGGATATTTAACCAGGATATCGCTCAAATCTTCGCCGGAAAGCAGTAAGACTCTACTTGGTTCAGCAGCCAGAATTGTCGCTGACACAGGCTTTCCAGAGATCAAACTCATTTCACCAAAGATTTCACCACGATGAAGAGTTGCGATCAGATCCCCATGGTCATCCACAACAGAAACAGCACCTGAGATAATAATATGCAGATGTCTGCCAACGATGCCCTTCTTGAGAATCTCCTGCCCCGGGTCAAAGATAACCTGCCGCAAGTGTTCAACAATCTCACGCAGATGATCACTTTCCAGGGCTTGAAAAAAAGAAAAAGTGCCGAGCATCTCAACAAGGGCATCAGACTCTAACGTCTCTCCATGCTGTGCTACAGATGTCAGCTTGCGCATCTCAGGGGTCAAATATTCCCCACCGCTATCTGCAACAGGGCCAAATTTAATAATACCCGTACAACCAGGGCAATTATACGACTTTTGCAAGTCCTCAACCCCGTCCTTCCTACTGTCCAAATATTGGAGCAAAATATCAGCAAGGCCCTTTGCCAGAAATAAACAGGCAGGCCTGCCATGGGGAGGCACAAGGGCTAACCCCGATAAAGAGAACAACTCCTGCGCCCTGTACATGGGGCAGTCACGGACTTCCATAATCGAAAAATGCGCTTCAAGTAGCTTCATACAGATCTTCACAATCTCTTATTGATAAACTTCATTAACCAGCTCAGATAACACTCAGAAAAAACGATTTTTAATATATACCAAAAATATCTTATAGTTGCTATTCCCCTTTCATCTTGCAAGCAGAACCAACCTTCCACCAATAACTTAATATGGTGTTTTTGCTTGAGGAACTATATCATGATCA
>JAQIBE010000118.1 GCA_027859235.1 Desulfobulbaceae bacterium | reverse complement strand
GAGCATCTGCTGGCGGGTAAAGACCCCTTTGCCAATGTTGAGGAATTTCCTTTTTGGATAAAGTTATGGGAGGCCTCCATGGTTTTGGCCCATGTCATGGCATCCATGCCGGCCGAGGGGAATCAGACGCTGCTTGAGCTTGGGGCAGGTATGGCGGCTCCAGGACTTGTGGCTGCCGGGCGTGGGTATAACGTTACCCTTAGCGATTATGAACCCCACATCCTCGATTTTGAACGGGTGAGTGCTGCTGCCAATGGCTTTGACGATATTCAGTTTCGTATGCTGGACTGGCTCGACCCTCCGGACCTTGAACCCTTTGATCGGATTATCGGGGCAGAGATTCTCTTTCGCGATGAATTTTTCCAACCACTCCTTAATGTCTTCAAAAAATATTTAAAGGATGACGGCGAAATCTACCTGGCCCATGACATACGCCGTAAATCAGTGCCCAAGTTTCTCGAACTGGCCAAGGATGATTTCAAGATTGCGGTGCAGAAACAGGTTCTGACCAATGATGAGGGTGAGAAAATCACTGTGCTGATTAATCGTTTGGTGAAAAAATAGGGTGTTTAGGTTGAATCCGTTTAGGGCTTAAGGGTGGATGTCTTGATATCTGAGCTTGAACGCGAACTCCCCCTAAGCACCTACAGACTAAACTCCTAACTGACCTGAGCCAATGCCTGTTTACGATTACGAACATATTGATAATTCCTGTGATATTGGCCGCTGCTTTGAGTATGTGCAGTCCATGGCCAGCGAGAAACTGCAGGAGTGTCCAGCCTGCGGTGAGCCGGTGCGGCGCATGATCTCCCGGGTGAACATCTCTACGCCAACGACCAACTCGGATCTGAAAAGTCTGGGATTCACCAAGCTGGTGCGGAGGGATAACGGGGTGTATGAGAATGTCACGGCCACGGGGAATGAATCAAAGATCTTTGATGCCAGTAAACCTGAAACAGCCCCTGATCTGGCCCGTAAGATCCGCGATTAGAGATATTGACGGATAAAGGTTGAGTGATGAATTACCGTGATATAGATTGGAATCAGCTCTGGCTTGATGAGCAGCAGCGCAAGAGCTGGACCAGCAAGAAAAAGAAGGACTGGGACTCCAGGGCAGCCTCCTTTGCCAAGCGTGTTGCTGATTCTGATTTCAGCACTCTCTTTATTAAGATGATGCAGCCAGATCCGGCCTGGACGGTGCTTGACGTCGGCTGTGGCCCGGGGACCCTGGCCGTTCCCCTTGCCGAACAAGGTTTGCAGGTCACCGCCCTGGATTCTTCCGAAGGGATGCTTGCCCAACTGCAGTTACGCCAGCAGGAAGCAGGGGTGACAACAATCACCCCAGTCCATGGCTCCTGGACAGACTCCTGGCATGATCTTGGTCTCAAGAAGCATGATGTTGCCCTTGCCGCCCGTTCCCTTGCCGTGACGGATCTGCGCCAGGGTTTGGAGAAGCTGAACCGCTGGGCCAGCCAGAAGGTGTTTGTCGTTGATCGGGTTGGTCCCGGCCCGTTTGATCCGGATCTCTTTCACGCCATTGGTCGTGATTTTCAGCCGGGGCCTGATTTTGTCTTTACCCTGAATATCCTCTTGCAGATGGGCATTACACCCCGTCTGGATTATCTGCAGTTTGACCAGAAACGGACCTATGGGAATGAGCAGGAGGCCCGGGAGGCGGTGGCGTGGATGGTGGATGATTGTACGGATTTGGAGCGACAGAAGCTCCGCGGGTATGTTGCAGAGCGCCTGCGTGAAAATAATGATGGTACCGTGACATTCACCAGGACTACCCCGGTAAAATGGGCATTTATTTCCTGGGATGTCTGATTATGTGGTTAATAATTGAACCACAGATGAACACGGAGGGACACGGATTTTTGCCTATTATTATCTGTGTGTATCCGTGTTCATCGGAGTCTCCTTCCGTTCGCTTACCGGTGGTTCTTTAGACTAAATCTCGGAGTTCAATGAGTTCAATGAGTGATGAATACGACGTACTTGTAGTTGGGGCTGGACACGCCGGTTGTGAAGCAGCCCTGGCCAGCGCCCGCATGGGGTGCAAGACCTGCTGTGTGGTGATGAATGTTGATACCATCGGTGCCATGAGTTGTAATCCGGCTATTGGCGGGCTTGCCAAGGGTCATCTGGTCAAAGAGATTGATGCCCTGGGCGGTGAGATGGGTAAAAATATTGATGCCACTGGTATTCAATTCCGCAGGCTCAATACCAGTAAGGGCCCAGCAGTGTGGTCCTCACGGGCCCAGGCGGATCGTCTTCTCTATCGGCTGCGGATGAAGTCGGTGATGGAGGCACAGGATAACCTCGATATCCGCCAGGATGTAGTGGCGAGTCTGCTGGTTGCCGACGGCGTGGTGCAGGGCGTGAGGACATCTCTTGATGAAGAGGTCAGGGCAACAACGGTCATTATTGTCACCGGTACCTTCCTCAATGGTCTCATCCATGTGGGGATGAAGAATTTCTCCGGCGGCCGTATGGGTGATGCGCCATCCCGTTCCCTGCCCGGACATCTTAAGGAACTTGGCTTTCGCATGGGGCGGATGAAGACCGGAACCACCCCTCGCCTTGATGCGGGTTCCATTGATTTTTCAGAACTTGATGCGCAGCATTCCGATGATCCCCCCACCCTGTTCTCCTTTATGAGTAAGGGGGCACCGCCACTTCCCCAACGCCCCTGTTACATCACCTACACCAACGACAGGACCCACGAGATCATCCGGGGTGGAACGGATCGTTCCCCCATGTATACCGGAATTATCAAGGGGATTGGTGCCCGCTATTGTCCATCCATTGAGGACAAGATTATGCGCTTTCCTGAAAAAGAGCGGCACCAGATCTTTCTTGAGCCGGAGGGGCTGGAGACGGTGGAGATTTATGCCAACGGGGTGCCCACCAGTCTGCCCCTGGAGGTACAGCTGGACATGCTGCGTTCCATCAAGGGGCTTGAAAAGGTAAAAATAATTCGTCCCGGTTACGCCATTGAGTATGATTATGTGGAGCCGACCCAGCTCAGAACCAGTCTTGAGACCAAAAAGATAAAGGGTTTATTTCTGGCCGGGCAAATTAACGGTACTTCGGGGTATGAAGAGGCCGCGGCCCAAGGTCTCATGGCGGGGATTAACGCGGTACGCTATTGCCGTAAAGAAGCGCCCCTTATTCTCGATCGTTCCCAGGCCTATATCGGCGTGCTGGTGGATGACCTCATCACCCTCGGCACCAAGGAACCGTACCGGCTGTTCACCTCACGGGCAGAGTATCGTCTGCTCCTGCGTGAGGATAATGCGGATCTACGTCTTACTGAAATCGGCCATGATATTGGTCTGGTGGATGAAGAACGGTATGT
>JAQIBE010000114.1 GCA_027859235.1 Desulfobulbaceae bacterium | reverse complement strand
CTGGGACTCTGGGGCGGGGCGGGAAGTTTGCTGTCTTTAGCCGTGACCGTCATCCTGGTTCCGACCTTTTTACAGCGCAATACCCGACCCATGAAATTTTCATTGCCCGCAGACTTCAGCCAGCGTCTCAAGACCCACCGTACCAAAATTCTCATAACCCTGGGACTCACCCTCATTCTCGCCCTCCTTGGCATAGCCCGCTTACAGACAGGGTCGTTGATCCTGGAGTTCTTTGGACCGGACTCCGTGGTTCGGACGAATTATACCGCCATTGAGGAGAAGGGGATCGGCCTCACCCCCATGGAAATCAACCTCCTTGATCACCAGTTCAGCAAACCCGAACTGGAGGAGCCGTTCCGACAGCTTGCAGCCCTCCATCCGGAAATCAGCCATTTCATCTTCACCATGACGGATGAGTCCCAGCAGGTGATGAGTTTCGGCGCCACATTCCAGGTGCCGGATTTACCGATGCCACCCCTTGCGGTTTCCCGGGTGACCTTGCTCATGCACACGATTCCCTCCGAGGCAACCCTTGTTTTGGCCGCCGAAGTAGAGGATTTTCTGCAACGCCATTTAGGGAAATCACGTCTTCCCTATATCACCGGCTCAATTCCGCTCTACACCCGGGGCCAGCACGAGCTGTTTCGCTCCATGCTCCAGAGTTTCAGTCTGGCATTTCTGACCATTTCCCTCCTCATCGGCCTCCTCCTCCGATCGCTGAAGATGGCCTTTATCGCCATCATCCCCAATATCCTGCCGGTTGTGCTGGTCATTGCGGTCATGGGCTGGCTCGGTATTCCCCTCTCTGTGGCAACCATGACAGTGGCCTCCATCATCTTCGGAATAGTAGTTGATGACACTATTCACTACCTTTATACCTACCAAAAACAACGGGGACTACCGCTTCATCAACGGCTCAACAACGTCTTTCACCAGGTTGGCACCCCCATCATCACCACCACCCTGGTTACCGGCACGGGCTTTCTGGCCTTTCTCGCCTCACCCTTCATCCCCCTGGCCCATTTCGGGTTACTTATCAGTCTCGCCCTGTGGATGGCCCTATGCTGTGACCTGTGCATCTTACCCCTTCTACTTCAGGCCACCGACCATGATTAACACGACTCTCGATCTGCATTTTTCCAGCCAAACCGGTTCACCCTACTGGCTGGACCTTCTCCGCCAAAAAGGACTGCAGCGGCGGGACATCCATGCGGACAACCTGCACCTCCTCGGTGCCATGGATGTGCAGGCCCTGCGCACGCGTCCCATCACGGATTTCATTCCCCAATCCCTGCACCCGCGCATGAGTGAAATGATCCTTGCTGAAACAGGAGGGACTACCGGCGACCCCTGCCGCCGGGTCTATCTCCCAGAGGAGTTCCACGCCGCCTTTATTGGTCCCTGGCTACAGGCGGTTGCCCGCTTCAACTTCCCGAAAGGCGGGCGCTGGCTCTTTGTCGGCCCTTCAGGCCCCCATATCATCGGCCAGGCCGCCCGCGCCTTTGCCAGGGCAACCGGAAGTCTGGAGCCGTTCGCCATTGACTGTGATGTGCGCTGGGTCAAGCAACAGCAGCCTGAATCCATGGGATATCTCCTGTACAGGGATCATCTCCTCCACCAGGCGCTCAATATCATCCAGCACCAGGAGATTACGGTTCTCTTCACCACCCCTCCTCTCCTCCTTGAACTGGCACTCCACATGACAACAGCCCAGCGTGCCGCCATTCTAGGCATTCACACCGGAGGGATGGGACAGGACCCCGAGACAAGCCGAACACTGGCTACCCTCTTCCCCTCAGCCGTGATTCTCCCCGGTTACGGCAACTCCCTCTTCGGGGTCTGTTTTGAACAGGAACAACAAAGTCCACAAGGGTCTATTTTCTTTCCGGCCGACAAGGCCTTGCAGCTCCGCCTCATCCCCCTGCCGCAGACCGAATCCGAACCTCCCAGTCTGACCGGGTCGGTGGCAGAAGAGGAGCGGGGCCGACTGATCTTCCATCGCTTTGACCGCTCCTTCCTTCTCATCAATATGCTGGAGCGGGACACCGCCATCAAGTGCACAGCTGGGAGTGAAACGGGATTTCGCGATATCGGCACCTTAGCGTACGACCAGCCTGAAGATGGGGGGCTCTATTAAGATGGCAAACGTTTTTCAGCAGGATCTGTCCATCCCCTGTGAGCTGGGGAATATCCAGGCCCGAATACAGTACCTGGAGGAAAATCAGGGGAAACCCGGCGTTCTCCTCTGCCCCCCCCATCCGCTTCTGGCCGGCAATATGGACAATAACGTCATCACCAGTCTGGCAACGACCCTGTCCCGCCATTTTCCCGTGCTGACCTTTAACTACAGGCATGTGGGCAGGAGTTTCAAGACAGAGGAGCTGCCCCTGTTTGAGTATTGGCAGCGATTGGATCAGGGGGGAGATTTTGACTGTATCATCCGCGACACCATGCAGGTCGTGAACTGGTCCGCCCGTTATTTCAGTCAGTTTCACCTCATTGGTTACTCCTTTGGCGCCTTTATCGGC
>JAQIBE010000093.1 GCA_027859235.1 Desulfobulbaceae bacterium | reverse complement strand
AAAGATAAAAAGCCACCAATATACCAAACAGCAAAAAACGCCGAACCAGCAAATAAACTTGACCAGAAGTGGCGCTGTGCTTTTTCTGCTAATTCTTAGGCTGGCAAGTTATTAAAATCGTTATGTGTAAAAAAAACTAATAAACGGAAAAGTTATGAGGATCGCAATTACGTATAGTATTCTTCTGGTTTATCTCGCACTGTTGTCGTTTGGTTGTAGTGGCATAACATCGAAGAATGATGCCTCTGGAACAGACTATAATGAAACAGGTAAAGCGTCATTCTATGCAATGAAATATCAATCTAGAAAAACAGCTAGTGGTGAGCTCTTTGATCAATCGGCCAATACGGCAGCGCATAAGACGCTGCCTTTTGGAACAAAAGTTAAAGTCACAAATCTAAAAAATGACAAGAGCGTAATAGTAAGAATTAATGACAGAGGACCATTTGTACGGGGGCGTATAATTGACTTAAGTCGTTCTGCCTTCAATAGTATTGGTAATACAAGTGCTGGTGTTATCGATGTGAAGGTCGAAGTTGTAGATTGAAACACATAACAAGGCAAGCCACTGGAACAAAAAAGGCTAGTTCTTTCAGGTAATTACCTGTCGTGTATAAGGTGCTATACACCACCACCGAAGCTCTCCATAGACCACATATAAATAAAGCGTAACTAACCCTGTCTTCTTCACTGAAGGCGGTTTTTTTTATTCCCTAAGCAAGCCCTACGGTTTCGCTACTGCCCTGGTAAAACCATATCAATTCGATGATCTTAAAGAACTTGTTTAAGCAATATTTGCCGGTTTCCCGCTAGTTCTTTTACTGCACGGGTCAAATAAAATTAACCTCGCCTGTTTGAAAATAGTCTCCTGCTTGATTGGAGGCGGTAGGAAACAGACTATCTGGGGGGCTTTGCTGGATGGGTACACGGCCTGGATGGTTTGCTGGGAAAAGAGCCCAAACTCCGCCTGTCTGAAAAAAAGGTTGCGGTCCGTATGGGTGAAGTGGGGCGGCAGATTTTGGGGTAAGGCGGCATAGAGGGAGGCTTTGAGTTCTTCCATGGCAAGTGGCGGCAGATGGTCTGGTAATTTCCGCATTCCAGAGTAGAGCCAGGAGAATTGCAGGAGCTCGAGACATTGTGTCCGGTCCTCCCGGTCTTCACAGGCCAGGGCCAGCATCTGGCTCATCAGTTTTTGCGTGGACGCTTTTTCAAAGAAATGATGCTGTTGGCAGAGGTGGAGGAGATGGATGAAAAAGTCGAAACCATTCTCTTCCTGAGCGCGCAGATAGGAGAAGAACGGTTTGAAGAAATGGGTATTATGAAACTTTTCCACGCATTCGCCAAACCAGTAGAGTTCCTTCAACTGGTCATGGCTGAGATAGGGTGTGTGCAGGAGTTCGTAGGGCGGGTGGCTGCTTCCCTGTAACTCCTTATGGTCGAAGGTGATGGGGGTGTTGGGTAATAATTTCAGTAATCCCATCTGGATATAATGACAGCCGAGCTCAAAGACAGCATTAAAGGATTGTCGGTATGATTCGTAGGTCTCATGGGGCAGGCCAAGGATAAGGTCGACATGGAGATGGATGGTGTCAAGCTCAACGAGTTTCCTGATGTTGGCCAGGGCGGCTGCGGTGTCGGTCTTGCGGTTCACGGCTCTCAGTGTTACCGGGTTGGTTGACTGCAGACCGATCTCAAATTGAAAACGATTCCCCTTCACTTTTTCGAGAAGCTCAAACATTGCCGGGGTGAAGATGTCTGGTGAAATTTCAAAATGAAAATGGGACTCGGTATCAAGGCTCAGAAGGTGTTCCCAGATCTCAATGGTGCGTGTTGGTATGGCATTAAAGGTACGGTCAATAAAACGGATGATTTTGGGACGATGGGCAAGGATTGCTGCCAGTTCCTCGATGACCTGTGGGGTGGGCAGGTGTCGCAGATTTTTTTCGGTGGAAGATAAACAGTAGGAGCATTGATAGGGACAGCCCCGGGATGATTCGTAATAGATATGTCTGTTGGCAAGATGTTCACTGAAGTCTGTTTCTGTATAGGGGCTTTTGAAATCAGGTTTTGCTCCAGGTTCATACTGCTTTTTCAGGGAACCTGATTCAATATCCTGATAAAATTGCGGATCAATGCCTTCAATTTCCCCTAGGGCAAGGCTCAACCTGGGGTGGGGGATATCCTGAAGCTGGTCTGCCTCTGGCCCGCCTATGATTATCTGTGTTTCTGGTCTTGCTTCAGCCAGGTCATTAATAAACCGTTTAATCCGGGTATGATTCCAGATGTATACAGAAAAACAGATAATGTCAGGGCCATTGTCTGTCAGGGTCAGTAAGGCCTCGTAATAGGAGTCATTAATGGTTTGCTGGCAAAGTGAGATGTCAGCGTCTGGACATTTAGTGACAAGGCATTGCCGGAGATAGAAAAGGCTTAATGTTGAGTGGGTGAATCGGCCGTTGCAGCCTACAAGTTTGATGCGCATGATTGTTTATGTCTGGTTATTTTTATCTGGGTTCGTATCAGTCTTATTCTCTATAAAAACTTTTTCCAGAAAAGGCAAAAATACCTTGAGATGAATCAGGAAGTTTAAACAGTGTCGGGGTGTCAGGAGGTACCTGAATATCTTGACAATACATGGTGAAAGGCTGTAGTGTAATTCAGTTTTTTGTAATAAGAATTTTTCACGGGCTGTGTTATTAGCCGTTCAAGTCGATGGGCTGAGAGTGGGGGCAGGTATGGTTGTTGATGGAGTCGTGAGGATTGGTCGAGCGACAATCTATCATCTGCGGGATGTAGGGCGCATGGGGGGATTTTTATACTCAGCCATAGCGGGTTGTTTTGCCCGCCCCTTTCGCTTTAAAGAGGTGCTGCGGCAGATTCAGATGATTGGTGTTAACTCACTGCCGCTCATTCTCTTTATTGGTCTTTTTACAGGAATGGTTCTTGGCCTGCAGGGGTACTATACGCTGACTAAGGTTGCCTCTGAGGGTATGCTCGGTATGCTGGTTTCCTTGACCTTGATTCGTGAGCTTGGCCCTGTGCTCACCGGACTCATGGTTGCAGGGCGGGCTGGTTCTGCCATGTGTGCCGAACTCGGTATTATGCGTATATCTGAACAAGTTGATGCCTTGGAATGCATGGCCATAGACCCATTTCGTTATCTGATTAGTCCTAAATTCATTGCCGCCTTAATTTCAATTCCTCTGTTGACCGTTGCTTTTGATCTTATTGGTATTTTTGGCGGGTATCTTTCAGGTGTTGTTCTGCTTGGGGTGAACCCCGGAGCGTATATGCTTGGGGTTGAAAATAAAGTAGATAATGCTGATATTTTGCTCGGTGTTTATAAGTCCTTTGCCTTTGCCCTCTTAATTGTCTGGACTGGTACAGGGCGTGGTTATTTTGTCCAGAAGATTAAAGATGCTGGTTTTGGCGCGGAAGCTGTAAGTCGGGTGACAACCCAGTCTGTTGTCTATACTTCCATTGCTATTCTTGTGTGGAACTATTTGATTACAGCGGTGTGTCTATGAGTGTTGAACTTGAATTTATCGATGTGGTTAAACGGTTCGGCGATCAAACCGTTCTTGATCATGTTAATGTTACGTTTGCACCTGGTCAAACCACCGTTATCGCCGGCGGGAGTGGGCAGGGGAAGTCTGTTGCCATTAAACTTCTTCTCGGACTCATGGCCCCTGATGCGGGGCAGATATTAATTGATGGCGTTGATATTGTAAAAATAAATAAGAAAGAATTAAATAAAGTCCGTGCGCAGTTTGGCGTCCTCTTTCAGGGGGTTGCATTACTGGACTCCATGACGGTGTTTGATAATGTCGCCCTGCCGCTTCGCGAACGGTTACGTCTTCCTGAAGAGGAAGTGAAAGTACGGGTGGAAGAGGGACTTGCGCAGTTTGATCTGCAGGGGGAAGGGGATAAATTTCCAGCCCAACTCTCAGGGGGCATGAAAAAAAGGGTCGGGCTTGCCAGGGCAATGATGCTTGATCCGGCAGTGGTGTTATTTGATGAACCCACCACAGGTCTTGACCCCCAGATTACAATGGATATTTATAAATTGTTCTTTGATACGCAAAAACAACATGGGTTTACATCAATAATTGTAAGTCATGATATTCCCAAGGTTTTCAATCTTGCGGATCGAGTTGTGGTTTTAAGTCGTGGGAAAATGGCAACATTTGAACAGCCTGAAGATATCCAGCATTCAACTGATCCACATATTATGCAATTTGTTCAGGAGACCATGGGGCAGGTGTATTCAAGCTCCCATGAGTTTTCTTCTTAGAGGGTACGGGTAATAATATGAAAGAAGCAAAGTTAGAATTCATCGTGGGCATGTTTATGATCCTGGGTCTTGCCGGCTTTGGCTATATGACCACGCAGTTTGGGGAAGTGTCTTTTTTGGGCGGTGGTTCCTTTTATACCCTTTCTGCTGAGTTTAATAATGTTACAGGGTTAAAAAGTGGAGCAGACGTTGCAATGGCTGGGGTTCCTGTCGGCCGGGTTTCCTCCATCGGCTTAACGAAAAATGATAGGGCAAAGGTATCCTTTCTGATGAGAAAGGATATTCGCATAACAGATGATGCCATTGCTTCAATTAAAACCCAGGGTCTTATCGGTGATAAGTTTATAAAGATCAGTCAGGGGGGATCTGATAAGATCTTAGCTCCTGGTGATGTCTTGTTTGAAACTGAATCTGCACTGGATATTGAAGAACTGGTGAGTCAGTTTATCTTTGGACAGGTTTAAGGAGTCTGTTGTGTTCCCTTGGCGTAAATGTGAGCGTGGTCTGGTTTTAACTTTCCTGCTGATGGCTATGGTTCTGTTATTACCGTTAACCAGCTATGGTTTCGAGGGTGATCTAGAATCGTTGCTGAATGATGACTATGGTGATGAGGAAGTTGTTGCCTTAATTGCTGACCCGCTGGAGCCTGTGAACCGGGTTTTCTTTACGTTTAATGATTCCCTGTATTACTGGGTGGTGAAGCCCGTGGGGAAGGTGTATTCCAGTATACTTGCCGAAGATATTCGAACATGTATCAGTGATGCCTTCCATAATATTCTTGCCCCGGTGCGTGTGGTCAATCATCTCTTGCAGGGGGAGTTACGGGACTCTGGTACAGAGCTTTCTAGGTTTGTAATCAACACCACATTTGGTGCAGGAGGTTTAGGCGATCCTGCTGGGGAAGAATTCGGCATTATGCGTAAGAAGGCTGATTTTGGTCAGACCCTCGGCAAGTACGGTGTCGGTAATGGTTTATATATTTGCTGGCCCGTCATTGGCCCATCATCGGCCCGGGATTCACTCGGCCTTGTCGGAGATTATTTTCTCAATCCATTGTTCTGGGGCTTAAAGGGGCAGGGCGAACTGGCTAATGAGTTGTTTGTGCTCAAATATGAAAATGAAGCGACATTGCATGGCGATAAGTATGAAGCCATTATAGACGAAGCCATTGATCCCTATGTCTCCATGCGTGACATCTACGTTCAATATCGGCAAGGTCTTATAAATAACAGGCCTAAGGCTGGCAGTAACGGGCGCACGAAGCCAGACAGCTTCAGGCCGGAGGAAGATTGTCCCGGTTTTGTCTATGCAGACAGGTATGATAATAAAATAAAAGCTCGCCATCATGAACAATGCCGCAATATTGATGGTTTTCAGGATAAACTCGTGCGCTATACCCGGGCCGGCAAGGTCTATTATGGTGTGAGTTTCCCTGAGCGCTATTAAGAGATCAAGAGAATAATTATGAAACCAGCACTACAGTTGTTTGTTATGAGTTGTTGTTTGGCTTTTTTCCCAGTGGTTGCCCCGTGTTTAGCAATAACACCCTCGGAGACCATGCAGGACACCGTGCATTCTATTTTAGCTATTCTGGATGAAGGGGACAGGACTGACGAAAAGGTGTGGGAGAAACAACGTGAAAGCGTTTCCCGTATTGTTTCTGATAAATTTGATATGCGAGAGATGGCTAAACGTTCCTTAGCCAAACATTGGAATCAGAGAACTCCTGTAGAGCAGGATGATTTCGCAGAACTTTTTGCTGAATTGGTTAAGAATACCTATATTGACCGGCTGCGCAACTTCTCCAGTGCAAAGGACGGAACTTCGTTTGACAAGGAGATTGTTCGAGGTGGAAAGGGTCTTGTTCCCTCTGTTGTTTGGCAGAATAGTCAGCAAATTTCTGTGGTGTATAAGCTGTACAGCAAGGATGAGATCTGGCTGGTTTATGATGTGGTTATCGAGAACGTAAGTTTGGTTGGAAATTATCGAAGTCAGTTTGCGCAAGTGATTCAAAAGGATGGATACGAAGCCCTTGTCCGTAAAATCAAAGAGAATCTGGCTGATCCAGGTAAAGATGGCAAGGGCGGAGAATAGGCATGGAGCGTGATGTGGCTGTGGATATGCTGCTCCAGAGTTTCCCCGCTCTTGCTGCTGAAGAGTGCGAAGAACTTTATGCCTACCTGGAATTGCAGAAATTTCCCAAAGACGCGACACTCATGAGGCAAGGTGATACTGGTGATTTTATGGGAATCGTGCTTGAGGGGAGCCTTGCTGTCAAAAAAGAAACAGCTTTTCCTGGCAAATTTGTTCTCATTGCGATTCTTGAGAAAGGGGCCATGGTGGGGGAAATAGCCATGGCGGAGGAGATCATTCGTACTGCCTCTGTGGTTGCTATGGAGGACAGTGCTCTGCTGATTTTGTCCAATAAGAATGCAAATATAATTTTTAGAGAGAAGCCGGCGCTCGGTGTGAAAATGCTCAGACGAATTTTGAAAGTGGTGGGTGGCCGTTTACAGCTTGCAAGTGCGCGACTGGCACAATTGCTTTAAGAATGAGTTGGTTTTTGGCAAAATTGGCGAAGCTGTTGATAAAAAATCTTGACAGGAGCGGGTGTTTTTTTTAAGTTGTTGCGCTTTCTTGTCTAAATTGTTGTTTATGTATCTATTCTCTTGGTCGTTGATTGTGAAGTCTATTTTATTTGCCGATATACCAGAAGGTGGTCTTGCTGTAACGCTGCCGGATGATTCGTGGCTTCCTAAGTCCTTGCAGGCACCAGGGATGGTTCCAGAGGTTTCGTTTCTATTGCAGAGACAGGCAAAAGGTGTACTGCTTACAGGCAGGATGGATCTCGTGCTGAATTTGCAATGTGACCGTTGTCTCGATACCTATCAGAAAAGGATTATCGGCGAGTTCTCGGTGAATCTGGTCGTTGGTGTGCCTGAACCAATTTCTAAAGAGCACGGTGATTATATTTGTAAGTCTGATGATCTGGACACCATGTTTTTAGACTCGGCCCAGGTTGATTTACTCGACATGGCTCAGCAACAGTTGTATTTACAGTTACCGGTAAAAAAAATATGTGAGGACCGTTGCCCTGGCCTATGCCAATGTGGTGAGAAGGTTGGGTCGGAAGCCTGCATATGTGAAAAAATAATTGATTCCCCTTTTGCGGCTCTTGCAAGTATTGTTGCCGCCAAGAAGGACTAGACTAATTGAGATAGGTGGTGTCACCTGTCAATGGAGGATATAATGGCTTTACCTAAAAGAAGACAATCTCATTCCAAGACCCACATGCGTCGTTCCCATGATGCCCTCACTGCTCCCAATGTTGGTGCTTGCAGTGAATGTGGCGAGCCTAAGATGCCTCATCGTCTGTGTGGCAGTTGCGGGACGTATAAGGGCCGTGCAGTGATTAAGCTTGATGAAGATTTTGAATAGAGTCTTTTGTCGGCATTGATTGGAATACCTTTATGAAATAAGGTAGTTGTGAAAACGGCACAGGGTAACCCTGTGCCGTTTTTTTTTTGATTAAAGGACTGGTTTTTGCCTTATGTTGACCTGTAGAACAGGATACCTTTCCTGTCAATATCAGGGCTGGATTCTGGTTTATCAATGTGGATTTTTCTTAAATTGAATAATGCTGACGTTCGTTCGTTCAAGATCAACGGCGAAGATGTGGTGAATACGTGCGAATTGCCCTGGATGTAATGGGGAGTGATGGTGGTGCTGCTGAACTGGTTCGCGGTGCTGTGCAAGCTCTTGACGAAAGTGATATTACTGTGACCCTTGTGGGTGATGAAACAGAAATCCGTGAAGCCCTTGGTTCGCACCAGCCTGATTCCCGTATTCGCATTGTCCACGCAGCGCAGATCGTAACCATGGACGATTCTCCCATGGATGCCATCCGTAAGAAAAAGGACTCCTCCATGATTCGCGCCTTTGATTTGTTTAAAGGTGGTGAAGTCGATGCTGTTGTCAGTGCCGGAAACTCTGGTGCGGTAATGGCCTCAGCTGTCAAATTTATGGGACGTTTACAGGGAATTCAACGCCCGGCCATTGCCGGTGTCTTTCCAACCTTGAAAAATCCTGTAATCATGGCTGATGTTGGAGCCAATGTCGATTGCCGGGCCACTCATTTATATCAATTCGCTATTATGGCCTCCGCCTTTTCCAAGATCATGTTTGATATCAAGAATCCCCGGGTCGGTCTCCTGTCCATCGGTGCAGAAGGGGGGAAGGGGAATGCCTTAGTGAAAAAGACTCATGGACTCTTGGAAAAGAGCAGGTTGAATTTCATCGGCAACGTGGAAGGATGCGATACCTTCAAGGGTGATGTTGATGTCATTGTCTGTGATGGTTTTGTCGGGAATGTCTGCCTGAAGCTCACTGAGGGTTTGGCTGAATCGGTGTTGACCATGCTTCGCGAGGAGATATCAAAAACCTTCAAGGCTAAGGTGGGTTATTTTCTGGCGCGTCATGCCTTTGGGACATTTAAGAAGAGGGTGGATTACGCTGAATATGGCGGCGCCCCTCTGCTTGGGTTGAATGGTACGGCGATCATTTGCCATGGCCGTTCCAGCTCAACAGCGATTAAAAACGCACTTTTTGTAGCGGATGAGCTTTCAGCCCATCGGGTCAATGATCATATTCTGGACATGCTGTCTGCAGTTGATCACAGCGAGGAGATGGACTGATGAATCAGGCGATGATCCTTGGTACCGGTTCTGCTGTTCCAAAGCGGATCTTGTCAAATAATGATCTGGCTAAGATCGTTGACACCTCTGATGAATGGATCACCACCCGCACCGGCATAAAAACACGGCGCAAGGCTGGTGTTGGTGAGGAAACCTCCAAGCTTGCGGCTGCCGCTGGTCGCAGAGCCATTGCTGATGCAGGGTTAGAAATACAGGATATTGATATGATCCTGGTGGCCACGGTGACAGGGGACATGATCATGCCTTCCTGTGCCTGTTTGGTGCAGAAGCATCTCGGTGCCGACAAGAGTTTTGCCTTTGATGTGAATGCGGCCTGTTCCGGTTTTCTCTATGCGTTTTCTATTGCAGATAAATATATCCGTGCTGACCCAAGTTTGAAGATTCTTGTCATCGGTGCTGAGACCATGTCCAGCCGGGTGGATTGGCAGGATCGCAATACCTGTGTCATTTTTGGTGATGGGGCTGGCGCTGTGGTTTTAGGTGGTGGGACGGGTGACCGCGGTCTTTTAGCGGAAAAACTGTACTCTGATGGCGAGTTGTATAAGTTGCTCTATATTGAAAATGCCCAGTCCATGAACACGGATCTGCGAAATCCGGATTACGATGGCAGTTATGTCCGCATGGCGGGTCGGGAAGTCTTTAAATATGCGGTGCGGGCCATGGCGGAGGCGGTGTATGTGGTACTTGATAAGGCCCAGGTGTCAGCCGCTGAGCTTACCCTTGTTATTCCCCACCAGGCAAATATCCGCATCATTAACAAGCTGCGTGAGACCCTCAATCTTTCCCCTGAAAAAGTCTATGTAAATGTAGATAAGTATGGTAATACATCGGCCGCAACGATCCCTATTGCACTGGATGAAGCAAATCGTGAAGGGCGGTTGCAGCCCGGGGATTATGTCCTCTTCTGCGCCTTTGGCGGCGGTTTTACCTGGGGTGCGCAATTGGTTAGTTGGTAGTCAAGGTTCATCATTCCCAGAAACAGTGTTAAATAATAATTAAACAATATAGGTGCTTATGTGGATCATTTTCTGAGCGAAGATCAACAGGCCATTGTTGATTTGGCAAAGCAGATATCCAGAGAGATGGTCATACCCAAACGGGTTCATTATGACGAAACCGAGGAGTATCCCCTTGATATCGTTGAAACTCTCGCAAAATCAGATTTCTTTGCCCTGTTTGTCCCCGAAGAGTATGGCGGTCTTGGTGGCGGCTGCTATGACATTGTTCTGGCGTTAGAACAGATCGGCTACGGCTGTGTTGGTATTGCTACCGCCTATGCGGCCAGTGCCTTGGGTGCCTATCCGATAATCATCGGTGGTTCTGAAGAGCTGAAACAAAAGTATTTGCCCAAGGTTGCCACGGGTGAATTACGGGCAGCCTTCGGCTTAACCGAATCGAATGCCGGCAGTGATGCCGGTGGTATTCAAACCACCGCTGTGCTTGATGGTGATGAGTGGGTTCTGAATGGCACGAAACAGTGGATCACCAATGGTGGTCAAGCCCATATCTACACGATTATCGCCATTACCGATCCCCATAAGGGAGCACGTGGTGCCTCTATGTTCATCGTTGAGGCGGATGATCCTGGTTTTTCCTGCGGGCCCAAAGAAAAAAAGATGGGTATTCGTTGTTCAGCCACAACAGAGCTGATCATGAAGGATTGCCGCATCCCGAAAGATCGTCTAGTCGGTCGGCGTGGTACCGGTTTTATTACGGTCATGAAGACGTTGGATAAGTCGAGACCGGGTATTGCAAGTCTCGGTGTCGGCCTTGCACAGGCCGCCCTTGACGAGGCGGCAAGCTACGCCAAGGTTCGGCATCAGTTTGGCAAACCCATCATTGCCTTTCAGGCCGTGCAGCATATGCTTGCGGATATGGCGATTGAAACCGAATCTGCCAGGACGTTACTCTATGCTGCAGCACGGCATATTGATGCGCATCCCAAAGACATGTCAAAGGTCTCGGCCATGTGTAAGGTCAAGGCCACGGACGTTGCCATGAAGGTGGCAATAGATGCGGTTCAGGTCCTTGCCGGCTATGGTTTTATGCGTGAGTATCCGGTTGAGAAGATGATGCGGGATGCCAAGATTCTGCAGATCTATGAGGGAACCAATCAGATTCAGCGTAATGTTATTGGTCAGGAGCTGAATAAAGAATACACCAAGTAGGTTTTGGTCTTTTAAATTGAGTGAAGGAAGCCATGAATATAGTCGTATGTATAAAACAGGTTCCCGATGCCAAGGATGTTCGTCTCGACCCTGAGACGAATACGTTGTCGCGGGATGGTGTGAAGTCTGTTATCAACCCCTATGATCGTCATGCCATGGAAGAAGGCGTGCGGTTGAAGGAGGAATTTGGCGGAAGGGTGACCGTGGTCAGTATGGGGCCTCCCCAGGCCAAAGCCATCCTTCAGGAGGCCATTTCCTGCGGTGCTGATGATGCCATTCTGGTATCGGACCGGGCCTTTGCCGGCTCCGATACCCTGGCCACCACCTATACCCTGTCTCAGGCGATTAAGAAGACCGGCGGGGTGGATCTGGTCTTATGCGGCAAGCAGGCCACTGACGGTGATACGGCCCAGGTCGGTCCAGGACTTGCTGTGCGTCTGGACATGGCCTATGTGACCTGTGTAAAGAAGATCAACACCGTGACGGATAAGGTTGTCGTGCTGGAACGGATGATGGATGACGGCTATGATGAGGTGGAGGTTGATTTGCCTGCTCTGCTCACGGTGGTCAAGGAGGTGAATACCCCTCGTTTCCCTTCCATTCGTGGACTGCGCAAGGCTCGGGCATATGATATCCCCAGTTATACTGCAGCAGATATTGGTGCGGATCCAGCCCAGCTTGGGCTTGGCGGTTCGCCGACTCAGGTTGTGCGGGTTTGGCCTCCGGAACCAAAGGGCAACCGCACCATGCTTGAAGGAAGTGTGGATGAGATTGCTGAAAAGCTTGCTGAAATTTTTCATGAAAGTTCAATTGGTTGATGTCTGAATCAGTTGTGACAGTGCCGAATCATGGCGCCTAATCGTACGGTTATAAATATGCTGATAATAGATAATGATGCTTGTATAGGTTGTGGATTATGTGAAGATAACTGCCCCTTTGATGCCATTCATGTGGAAGAAGGCAAGGCGGTTGTTGGTGATGAGTGTACCCTGTGTGGAACCTGTGTCGATCACTGTGAAGTTGGAGCCATTACCATTGAAAAGGAAGAGGTTGCAGGTATTGATCTCGACGCGTGGTCCGGGGTCTGGGTCTATGCGGAGTATCGCAATGGCCGTATCGCCCCTGTGACCCATGAACTCCTCGGAATCGGCACAGACCTTGCTGCCAAACGCGGGGTAAAACTTGCAGCAGTCCTCCTCTGTGAAAGCGCCGGTGATGTTCCGGCTGAGCTGATCGCCTCCGGTGCAGATCTTGTCTATACGGTGGAAGATACTGCCCTGAAAGACTTCACTGATGATGCCTATGGTAATGCGTTGGAAGATTTGGCCCTGAAGTATAAGCCCGAGATTATTCTTGCCGGCGCCACGGCCATCGGCCGTTCCTTTATTCCCCGGGTTGCCACCACCCTCGGTACTGGATTGACGGCAGATTGCACCAATCTTGAGATCGGTGATGACGGTCATCTGCATCAGACCCGCCCCGCTTTTGGCGGCAATATCATGGCCACCATCATGTGTCCCAACCATCGTCCCCAGATGTCCACCGTTCGGCCCATGGTCATGCAGGCCAATGAGCCTGATGCCAGCCGCAGTGGCGAGGTGATTTCTGAGTCCGTTGATCCTGCCCGGTTGGTATCCCGCTGTCGGGTGGTGAAATCGGTATACTCTGAAGGCTCACAGGTTAACCTCTCTGAGGCGGATGTGGTGGTCTCCGGTGGCCGTGGTCTTGAGAATGCTGAGGGGTTCCGTCTGGTTGAGGATCTTGCTGATCTTCTCGGCGGTGCGGTTGGTGCGACCCGTGCCGCAGTTGATGCCGACTGGATCACCTATCCCCATCAGGTTGGCCAGACCGGTAAGACGGTGGCCTCCAAGCTCTATGTTGCTTGTGGAATCTCCGGGGCTATCCAGCATGTGATTGGTATGAAGTCGTCTGAAACCATCGTTGCCATTAACCGTGATGAAAAAGCAGCGATCTTTGATGTTGCTGATTATGGTGTGGTTGGTGATGTGTTTGAGATCCTGCCTGCAGTTATTGATAAATTAAAGAATCGCTAGGTGCTCTGATGGATTTATCTGGAAAAGTTGCTGTTGTAACAGGTGGAAGTCGTGGGATCGGCAAGGCGGTTTGTCTACGTCTGGCCAGTCTGGGTGCCACCGTCATCATTAATTATGTCTCCCGTTCTGATGCTGCGGATGCGGTGGCAAAAGAGGTGGAGGGTGCTGGTGGTAAGGCTGGTGTTTACCGATTTAATGTCGCTGATAGCGCAGCGGTAACCGAGGCCTTTAAGTCCATCCTCGCTGATCATGGCCGTATTGATATTTTGGTGAATAATGCCGGTATCACCCGTGACGGGCTGTTCATGAAGATGAAGGAGTCTGATTGGGATGATGTCTTGAATGTCAATCTCAAGGGTGCCTATAACTGTATCAAGGCCGTAAATCGTCCCATGATGAAACAGCGTTCCGGCTCCATTATCTCCATTACCTCAGTGATTGGTTTTGCCGGAAACGCCGGTCAGGCCAATTACTCAGCCGCCAAGGCCGGTCTGATTGGTTTAACCCGTTCTCTGGCCAAAGAGCTTGCTTCACGCAATATCACCGTCAATGGTGTGGCCCCCGGCTATATTGATACGGATATGACCCGTGATCTGCCTGATGCGGTAAAAGATATTATACTGAATGAAATTCCCATGAAGACCATGGGCTCCCCTGAAGATATTGCCGGTGCCGTGGCCTTTCTGGCCTCTGATGATGCCAGATATATCACGGGGCAGTTTATTCATGTAAATGGTGGTATGTATATGGGATGAGTCGTTTTTAGCCCATCATTTTGCCGGCAGTAACGAACACATGGTGGTTTAATGACACTTATGCTATACATCAATGTGTATGCAGTTTTAAGGAAGTACGAAATTATTTAAACTAGATGACTAGAAGTATATTTAAGGAGAATTTATTATGTCCGTAGAAGCCAAACTGATTGATATTATTGCTGAGCAACTTTCTGTAGATAAAGCCAAGGTTGTTCCTTCGGCCTCTTTTGTTGATGATCTTGGTGCCGATTCTTTGGATCTGGTTGAGCTCATTATGGCGATGGAAGAAGCCTTTGATACTGAGATTGCTGATGAAGTAGCTGAAAAAATTACCACTGTTAAAGCTGCTATTGATCATATCGAAAAATTGTAAGAGCCCTTTGCTTACACTCACCTGAGTAGTTTTTGTGTTCCGAATAAAACCGCGCAGGTCTTTTTTTTAGTCTACGCCTTACCCGTGTCATTACGATGATTCGGGAAGGCGTTTTCTGCCATTTAAGGTGCTTTGTTTTCTTGGGTTATGTGGGATTGCATGAGAAGGCAATTTCTTAAACCATTTATTTTTGTTGAGGATGGAATATGAGTCGGCGAGTCGTGGTTACAGGAATTGGTTTAGTGACACCTGTTGGGACTGGAGTGCAGAAAACCTGGGATGGTCTTTGTGCTGGAAAATCAGGCGTTGGGCCGATTACCCGTTTTGATGCCAGTGCACATCAGGTTAAAATTGCTGCGGAAGTAACCGATTTTAATATCGAAGATTATGTGGACAAAAAAGCGGCAAAGCATCTTGACCTCTTTGTTCAATATGCCCTTGGTGCCGCTGATATGGCCATTAAGGATTCAGGCTTTGTCATCACCGAGGAGAACAGCGTTCGAGTTGGCTCCATTGTCGGCTGTGGTTTAGGCGGACTGCCCACCATCGAGAAATACCATACAGTGTGTATGGAGCGCGGTCCTAAGCGTATCACGCCGTTTTTCATACCCATGGTCATCCCTAATATGGGTGCCGGGCAAATTTCCATCTTCCATAAAACACGCGGGCCCAATATGGCCACCACCACAGCCTGTGCCGCCGGAACCCATGCCGTGGGCGAGGCGTATCGCTCCATTGCCAGTGGCGTTTGCGATGTGGCCTTTACCGGCGGTTCTGAGTCGGTGATTTGCGATCTTGCCGTGGGCGGCTTTAATGCCATGAAGGCGTTGTCGCGCAATAATGATAACCCTGAAACCGCATCCCGCCCCTTTGATAAAGACCGTGATGGCTTTATTATTGCCGAGGGCGGCGGTATCCTCATTCTGGAAGAGCTGGAACATGCCAAGGCCAGGGGTGCTAAGATTTATGCTGAAATGGCCGGTTACGGCCTATCTGGTGACGGGTATCATATTGCCGCCCCACCTGCAGACGGCAACGGGGCCATTCGCTGTATGCAAATGGCCTTAGATGATGCCGGGATGAATCCTGAGGATATTGATTATATCAATGCCCACGGGACATCAACCCCCCTCAACGATGTGGTGGAAACCCGTGCGATTAAAGGGGTATATGGTGATCATGCCCGAAAACTTGCCATCAGCTCAACCAAATCCATGACAGGACATATGCTGGGTGGTGCTGGGGGGATTGAGGCCTGTTTTACTGCTCTGTCACTCCATCAGCAAGTGGCTCCGCCCACGGCGAATCTGACCCACCCAGACCCTGAATGTGATCTTGATTATATTCCGGAAGGGGCGCGGGAAATGAAGATTCGTGCGGCGATGTCAAACTCCTTTGGCTTTGGCGGAACGAATGCGGTCATCATTATGAAACAATATATCGGTTAATTAATAGAACCTGTTGGTTCATGAAGATCAGGGCTGTGGTTTCAAGCCGTTTGGACGTATCCCATGAAGCGATTTGAGGACCAGTTATGAATATTGCACTTGGCTGTGATCACGGTGCCTATGATCTGAAAGAAGAGATTAAGCTGCTGCTTGCTGAACTCGGTCATGCTGTGACCGATGCGGGTTGTCATTCTCTGGAATCAGTGAACTATCCTGATTATGCAAATGCCGTTTGTGGAAAAATCATAGATGGCTCCTGCGACCGGGGAATCTTGCTCTGTGGTACAGGGATTGGCATGTCCATGGCAGCGAACCGTCACCCAGAAATTCGTGCAGCCCTATGTCACGAGCTGTTCACAGCGGCAATGAGTCGTGAGCATAATGATGCCAATGTTCTCTGTATGGGGGCGCGGGTGATCGGGCCTGGCCTTGCTGCTGAGATGGTGCGGGTGTGGCTGGCCACGGAATTTGCTGCCGGTCGTCATTTGACCCGTATTGAGATGTTTTCCTAGGGCAGAATATACAGAAGATAAAAAATAGAAGGTGCAGCTCCGCTCCCTTCTATTCTTGACCTCTTTTACATCGCCGTTGTCACTGCTCTTTACATTCTTTTTAAAATATTTAGGTTTATCCATGTCATCATTAAAAAATAATGATCCTGAAATATATAAGGCTATCGGTTCAGAGCTTGAGCGTCAAACCTACCAGCTTGAGCTTATTGCCTCTGAAAATATTGTTTCCCCTGCTGTTCTTGAAGCGCAGGGCTCAATTTTCACCAATAAATACGCGGAAGGCTATCCTGGCAAGCGGTACTACGGTGGATGTGATAATGCCGACACGGTTGAATCCCTGGCCATAAATCGGGCGAAGGAGCTGTTTAAGGCGCCCTATGCCAATGTGCAGCCCCATTCGGGTAGTCAGGCCAATATGGCGGTCTATTTTGCCTGTCTGCAGCTAGGGGACAAGGTGCTGGGGATGGATTTGGCCCATGGCGGTCATTTGACCCATGGGGCCTCGGTCAGTTTTTCTGGCGAATTATATAATTTTGTTTCCTATGGTTTGAATAAGGAAACGGAAATGATTGACTATGATGCCCTTGAGGCTCTGGCGGTGCAGGAGCAGCCTAAGCTCATCGTGGCTGGCGCCTCGGCCTATCCGCGGGTCATTGACTTTCCGGCTCTGCGTGCCATTGCCGATAAGGTGGGATGTCTACTCATGGTGGATATGGCCCATATCGCGGGTCTTGTGGCTGCTGGTGTCCATCCCTCTCCTGTCGGTCATGCCCATTTTGTTACGACAACGACTCATAAGACCCTGCGCGGGCCGCGGGGAGGATTGATCCTGGCGGAAGAGGAGTATGGCAAGAAGATCAACTCTAAAATATTTCCGGGCATTCAGGGCGGTCCCCTTGTCCATGTCATTGCCGCCAAGGCGGTTGCCTTTAAAGAGGCCATGACTGATGAATACAAGGCGTATCAGACTCAGGTTGTGGCAAATACCAAGGCCCTGGCGGAAAAGCTGATGGAATTCGGCTTTCGTCTTGTCTCCGGTGGCTCAGATAACCATCTGGTGCTGGTTGACCTCAACAATAAGGGGCTCACCGGCAAAGACGCTGAAGAGGCCTTGGAAGAAGCAGGACTTACGGTGAATAAAAACGCGGTACCCTTTGATACCCAGTCACGCTTTGTGACCGGCGGTATTCGTATCGGGACTCCTGCGGTGACGACCCGCGGTCTGAAAGAGGCTGAAATGAGAACCATTGCTGCGTGGATTAATGAAGCGGTTGAACGTCGTGATGATCCTGAGACCCTCGCCCGTATCCGGGCAGAGGTTCGTTCATTATGTGAGAAATTTCCACTCTATCCCGAGCTGCAAAAGGAATTCTCATAATTTTCCAGGCGCTGATGATTAGATAAGGAGTCAGCTCTTCCCCTTTACCCTGAATCGTTTTTTTAATTTTAAGAGAAAATATGGCTTCCGACGATAGACCCTCCTGGCAGGAATATTTCTTAAATATCACCAAGCTCGTTGCTGAACGATCCACCTGTACCCGCCGGAAGGTGGGAGCGATACTGGTGCGTGATAAACGGGTTATCTCAACGGGGTATAACGGTGTTCCTGCAGGAATCACCCATTGTGATGCGGTTGGCTGTCTGCGTGATAAGCTGCAAGTTCCCTCAGGGGAACGGCATGAGCTGTGCCGAGGTCTGCATGCCGAACAAAATGCCATTATTCAGGCGTCAACCCATGGTGTTTCCATCCAGGGCTGCACCTTGTACTGCACCAATATGCCCTGTTCAATCTGCAGTAAGATGCTGATTAACGCTGGAATCATCAAGATTTATTATGGTGAAGGGTATACGGATCTCCTGGCTGATGAAATGCTGACTGAGGCGGGTATAGAGGTCGTTCAAATTACAGAGTAAAGAGGGTGTGCATGAAGTGTCCATACTGCGGTCATCTTGAGAATAAGGTTGTTGATTCACGTTTGAATAAGGAATCCACCACAACACGCAGGCGGCGGAAATGTGAGGGGTGTGAACGCCGGTTTACCACCTATGAACGCTTGGAACTGACCATGCCCATGTTGATTAAGAAGGATGGTCGGCGGGAGGCATGGGATCGCGACAAGGTTGTTGCCGGACTTCGTAAGGCCTGTGAGAAACGCTCGGTTTCCATGGTGGAGATCGAAGAGTTTGTTGATAATCTCGAACGGCAACTGCAGGACATGGGGGAGCGGGAAATTCCGGTGAAACTTGTCGGGGCACGGGTGATGGATGGACTGCGTAACCTTGATGATGTGGCCTACGTCCGCTTTGCCTCGGTGTACCGGCAGTTTAAAGATCTCAATGAATTTATGGAAGAGTTAAAGGATCTCTTAGGTGCCGAAGGTGATGCAACAACCGAATAAAGAAGATGAGACCTTCATGCGCCTGGCCCTGCAAGAGGCGAGGAAGGGGGTAGGGCGTACTTCACCTAATCCCCTTGTGGGCGCGGTTGTCGTTGCCGACGGCATTGTTGTCGGTAAGGGGTTCCACAGAAAGGCCGGAACCCCCCATGCTGAGGTTCATGCGTTGCGTGATGCTGGTGATCGGGCCAGAAATGCGACGATTTATGTCACCCTGGAGCCATGCAATCATACCGGCCGTACACCTCCCTGTACCCAGCGTATTATCGAGAGTGGTATTAGCCGGGTGGTGGTGGGTATGGTTGATCCAAATCCCCTGGTTGCCGGCAGTGGCTTACGCTTCCTTGCTGAACAGGATATAGATGTGGCGGGCCTGGTCTTGGAGGACGAATGCCGCGCCATAAATCGTCCGTTTATAAAGCATATTTCCACTGGCTTGCCCTGGGTTATCATGAAGGCCGGATGCTCCCTTGATGGTAAACTGGCGGCCCCTGACGGCCGTTGTGGGTGGATCACAGGTGTTGACTCACGCAAAGAGGTGCATCGCATGCGGGACCAGGTTGATGCCATTTTAATCGGTGTTGATACGGCCTTGAATGATGATCCCTCCCTCACTACCAGACTGGATCATCAAAAAGGTCATGATCCGGTTCGTGTGATTCTCGATACCCATTTACGCTTGACCCCTAAGGCGAAGATGCTTACTCTTCAATCCGAGGCACCGACGTTGATTTTTTGTGGAAGCGGTGTTGATCAGGAGAGACGTGGTGTCTTGCTCGCCGGCGGGGCGACTATTTATGAAGTTCCCCTGAAAAATGGTCAGCTTGACCTGGGTCATGTCCTAAAGAAACTGGGCGAGTTACAGCTTAATTCTGTTTTAGTTGAAGGGGGCAGTGCGGTTCATACCTCTTTTCTCCATGCAGGGCTGGTGGACCAGGTGTCTCTTTTTATGGCCCCTCTTTTTTTGGGTCAGGAGTCTATTCCGGTGGTCGGCGATCTCGGCATAACAGATGTGCAGCAGGGAAAACGATTTAAGCTGAGTCGCGTGAAGCGGTTCGGTGATGATGTGTTGGTTGAGGGACTTTTTAGTTCGAAATAAGAGATAATGTCATTGCTTGTCAAGGATAGCCGGAAAACAATGTTTACAGGAATTATTCAAGGTCAAGGCAGGTTAGTGGAAAAACGCCCAAGTGGCGGCGGGATGATCTTTGTTCTGGAGACGGATTTTGATCTGACGAACCCTGAAGAAGGGGAGTCCATCGCCTGTAACGGCGTGTGTTTAACCGCTAAAGATATTTCTCAGAGGCGCTTTGAGGTGGATGTGTCCCCTGAAAGTCTGTCACGCACCACTCTTGGCGCTAAGTCTGCCGGTTCTTCTTTGAATCTCGAACGTGCCCTGCAGCTGAGTGACCGCCTCGGCGGCCATCTGGTTTCCGGTCATGTGGACGGCGTTGCCAAGGTGCTTTCCCGTACCCCTGACGGTGATTTTGTCCGTTTCACCTTTTCCATCCCCAAGGGGTTAGGGAAGTACATTATTGAGAAAGGTTCCATCACCATTGATGGTATAAGTCTGACGGTCAACCATTGTGGTACCGCAACATTTAGTGTATCTATCATACCCCATACCTTAGAGGTGACCTCCCTCGGTGGGTTGAGTAGTGGCAGTGAGGTTAATATTGAAGTTGATTTAATTGGAAAATATGTTGAGAAACTCCTTTTGGCCGGAAATGAAGTCCCCGCTTCAAGCAGGATTAATCCTGCATTCCTCGCTGAAAATGGTTTTCTAAAATAAAATTTTGTTATTTAGCGTATTAGGTGTTTAGGCTATTAGGGTTTACGTGCTTTAACTATTATTATAGAGAAAGTCCTCATACCTGACAGCATCCAGCCTAAAACGCTCTTAACCTAAAAAAAAGGTGGTTTACATGCCTGTTTGCACGATAGAAGAAGCATTCGAAGATATTAGAGCGGGAAAGCAGGTCATTCTGGTTGATGATGAAGATCGTGAAAATGAAGGCGATCTCTTCATGGCAGCTGAAAAATGTACTGCCGATGATATCAATTTCATGGCAACCCATGGACGTGGTCTCATCTGTCTGACCCTGACCTCGGAACATCTGGAGCAGATGCAGCTCCCCATGATGGTGCAAAATAATACCTGCCCCTTTGAAACGGCTTTTACCGTAACCATTGAGGCCTCTTCCGGTGTGACCACGGGTATTTCTGCTGCAGATCGGGCCAGGACCATTCAGGTGGCCTCCAGTCCTGATGTGAAACCATCGGATCTGACGAGCCCGGGGCATGTTTTCCCTCTTCGCGCCCGTCCGGGCGGCGTGCTTGTCCGTCTCGGGCAGACAGAAGGTTCGGTGGATATGTGTCGCCTCGCGGGTTTGGCTCCTGCCGGTGTGATCTGTGAGATTATGAAGGAAGACGGCACCATGGCACGGATGCCGGATCTTGAGATTTATGCTAAAAAGCATGGTCTGAAGATCTGTACCATTGCTGATCTGGTTGCCTACCGTATGCAAAAAGACACCCTGGTTCATCGTGCAGCTGAGGTGAAAATGCCCACCCGGTTCGGTGGAGATTTTACCACTGTTGTGTACAGCAATGATGTGGATAGCCATGAGCATGTGGCCATGGTGAAGGGCGAGATTAATCCTGATGAGCCGGTACTTGTTCGGGTTCACTCGGAATGTCTCACCGGTGATGTGTTTGGCTCCATGCGTTGTGACTGTGGAAGCCAGCTCCATGCTGCCATGCAGCAGGTTGGCCGTGAAGGAAATGGTATCGTCCTGTATATGCGTCAGGAAGGTCGTGGTATTGGTCTTGCCAATAAAATGCAGGCGTACGCCCTCCAGGATGAAGGACTTGATACGGTTGAAGCCAATCATAAGCTCGGGTTTAAGTCTGATCTGCGTGATTATGGAATTGGCGCCCAGATTCTCCGTGATCTCGGCGTGCGCAAGATGCGTCTTATGACCAATAACCCCAAGAAGATTATTGGCCTTGAGGGGTATGGCATTGAAGTGGTTGAACGTGTACCCATTGAGTCTAAGCCCCATGCGGATAATATCGGTTATCTCCAGTGTAAACGCGATAAAATGGGGCATTTGCTGGATTTTGAAGATGAGTCCTCCTGAAACCTGTTTGCGGTGACTTGACACGTGCCTGAGTGTCGTATCGTCAGGCTGAACAGTTATTAATTAAGATCGAAAATTTGGAGTGGGAAAATGGCAAAATATATAGAAGGGAACCTGTCAGCTGAAGGAAAGAAATTCGGTATTCTTGTTGCACGTTTTAATTCTTTTATTGCAGAACGTCTCGTTGAAGGGGCCATTGATACCTTGATTCGCTCCGGTGCAAGTGATGATGATATCGAAGTTGTTCGTGTTCCCGGGGCCTATGAAATTCCTCTCATTGCCCAAAAAATGGCGCGGTCAAAACGGTATGACGCAGTGATCTGTCTCGGTGCTGTCATCCGTGGTGCCACGCCGCATTTTGATTTTGTTGCTGGTGAAGCTGCCAAGGGTATTGCCATGGCCAGTATGGATGCAGATCTGCCGATTATTTTTGGTATCTTGACCACCGATACCATTGAGCAGGCGATTGAGCGGGCAGGAACCAAGGCTGGAAATAAAGGTTCTGATTGTGCCTCTGCTGCCATTGAAATGGTGAGTTTGCTGGAAAATTTCTAAATCTTAATCTCGGCTCCTTGATTTATAGAAAAAAACAGGCATACTGTGGGAAGAAAAGTTAGCTTTTCTTCCCATTTTTTGTCTGGGAATCTTTATTGTTACACGTTTAGTTTTAGTGAAATCTCTTTTTTGAGTTGAATATTAATTAATCCGAATGATGATGCGAGAATAAGAGTATGAACGGACCGCGGAGGCAGGCCAGAGAACTGGCCTTACAATGTTTATATCAGCTGGATCAAACTGGCAATGCTGATATTGAAGGTATTCGAGTGAATTTTCAGGCCCCTAAAAAGGCCGTGGAGTTTGCCACCATTCTTGTGGATGGGGTGAGAGAGCATCGTGATGAGCTGGACGGATTAATCGAAGCCCATTCTGAAAATTGGAAGATCTCGCGCATGGCAGTGGTTGACCGTAATCTGCTGCGGATCGCCTTTTATGAATTCCTCTATTGTCCGGAAATTCCCCCGGCGGTTTCTCTTAATGAAATTATTGAGATTGCCAAACGGTTCAGTACCGATGAAGGACCCGCCTTTATTAATGGTATTTTAGATAGTTATTGCGTTAAAAACAAACCGTCCGCGTAATGTAGTTATCATCCATATATAGCTGATGAGTAAGGGACTATGGCGAAAGCAGAAGATGAAACACGTCCACATTTGAGTTTAGAAATTCTGGCTGTCCTTGGTGTTGTCGCAGGTCTGTTTCTTGTCCTGTGTCTGGTGAGTTTTATTCCCCCTGACTCGTCTGGAGAAATATCCAATTGGGGTGGAATGGTGGGCCATGTCATTGCGGCCTGTTTGATGAGTTTTCTGGGTCTTTCGGCGTTTTGGCTGCCGTTCCTGCTCTTCTTTTTATCTTTTGTCTCATTTTTCCCTGTTGCAAGTTCCTATCGTCTGCCTCTGATGTCTCTTGGCTGTTCCGGTATTGTCATCGCCAATGCCTCACTTCTTGGTGGGCTGGGCATCCATGATCTCTCTTTATTTGATAGATCTTATCCCCTTGCCGGTGTTCTTGGCACGAAGATGTTTGCTGTAACATCCGCCTATTTTGGCGGCCCAGGGATGGTGCTTTTCTTTTCAGCGGTGTTTTTACTCTCCTGCATGGCCCTGTTTCATCTCTCCCCCTATCAAAGTGGTAAATTACTTGTTGATGGCGGTAAGCGGGTTCATCTCTGGCGTAAACAACGTAAAAAAGATGGAGTTGTAATTGCTGAACAGAAGAAGGAAGGGAGGGTTATGCGATCTCCCGCCTCTGCTTCTCTGCCAGATGTAAAACAACCAGTTCGTCTTGCCCTGGAGGACGTTGAAAAGGGTTTTGAACCGGTTCCTGTGCAGCCTGGAGAGTATCAGCTGCCCAATTTATCCTTACTTGATAAGCCTGCCCATGCAGATATTACCTTGGACAAGGATTATTATCTTTCGGTGAGTGAGCTCCTCAGTTCAAAGTTGTATGACTTTGGCGTCAATGGCAAGATTACGGGCATCATGCCGGGTCCTGTGATTACCACCTATGAATTTGAACCGGCACCGGGTGTGAAGATCAATAAGGTGATGGCCCTTGCCGATGACCTTGCCCTCGGTTTGAAAGCGCCCTCGGTGCGTGTGGTCGGCTCTGTGCCTGGTAAGGCCGCACTTGGAATTGAGGTGCCGAATCCTGTGCGCCAAAATGTGTATATCCGCGAAATTCTCGGCACCAGCCTCTTTCAAAAAGGTAAGTCAAAACTCACCCTGGGACTCGGCATGGATGTCATTGGTAATCCAGTGACAGCAGATCTTGCCAAGATGCCTCATCTGCTCATTGCCGGAACCACTGGTGCGGGAAAGTCTGTCGGCATCAATACGATCATCTGTTCCATTCTCCTGAAGGCCAAACCTGAGGAGGTGCGGCTGCTTATGGTGGATCCCAAAAGGGTTGAGCTGACCTGTTATGAAGGGATCCCCCATCTCCTGCACCCTGTGGTGGTGGAGCCGCAGATGGCCAGTCGCGCCCTGCAGTGGGCCGTAAAAGAGATGGAGCGGCGTTACTCTCTCATGGAAGAGAATCGGGTGAAGAGTTTTGTCAGTTTTAATGAAAGTTCAGAGGAGAAACTGCCTCTCATTGTCATTATTATTGATGAGCTTGCCGATCTCATGATGGTCGCTTCAAAGGAGGTGGAAGGTTCGGTTGCCCGTCTTGCCCAGATGGCACGCGCCGCAGGAATGCACCTCATTCTCGCCACCCAGCGCCCATCTGTGGATGTGCTGACAGGGTTGATCAAGGCCAATTTTCCCACCCGCATGTCGTTTAAGGTCTCCTCCAAGATTGACTCAAGAACCATTCTTGATATCTCAGGGGCGGAGAACCTCCTCGGTCTAGGTGATATGCTCTTTCTGCCCCCGGGCACAGCCTCCCTGCAGCGCATCCACGGGGCGTATATTACAGAAAAGGAAACTGAACGTATTGTTGATTTTCTTAAAAGACAGGGACCTGTTGCCTACGATGAAGAGGTTATTAAATCGGTGGAGCGGGAAACCAGTTCAGGGGTTGGCGACAGTGATGCGGAGTACGACGAAAAATACGATGAAGCGGTGGCCATTGTCTGTGAGCTCGGTACGGCCTCGATCTCCGGCGTACAACGGCGGTTACGCATTGGTTATAATCGGGCGGCCCGTATCATTGAAACCATGGAGCGGGAAGGACTTGTCGGCCCTGCTGATGGTGCAAAACCTAGGAAGGTGCTGGTGCGCGGTGAGTATGACTGAGAGGCGGGTAGGGGGTGAGGAGCAAGGTGTGGCTTCGTTCTCTTAACCTTTCACGTCTAACGCCTCACGCCTCACCCATAAGAATCTCCTTGCATCCAAAACATAAATCGCCTATTAATAACACTTTTTAACCAAAAGGTGTTACCGTCATGCTTAAGAGATTTTCCATCTCTCTGGAAGAAGATCTTCTTGCAGATTTCGATCAGGTTATTCTTGATAAGAATTACAAGAACCGCTCCGAGGCCATCCGCGACCTCATCCGCAATTCCTTTGTGGAGAATGAGTGGGCCGATGATAAGGATGTCATGGGTGTCATCACCCTTGTGTTCGATCATCATCAGCCCAATCTCCAGGAAAAAATCACAGAACTCCAGCATGGTCTGTTTCATCAGATCGTTTCCACCACCCATGTGCACATGGATCATCATAACTGCATGGAGGTCATCATTGTCAAGGGCAAGGCCTGCGATGTGGGCCGGCTTTTCGATGGTTTAAACTCCCTCCGTGGTGTCCGTAATTGCCGGCTTGCCATGAGTTCAACAGGGGAGCATCTCCACTAGGGAAGATGATTGCGATGGTGAAGAATAGTTCATTACAGGTGGTAAAAAATGCATTTATCTGAAGGGATAGTTTCCATGCCGGTTCTCCTGGCCGGCGGTGCGCTTACCGTGGCCGGAACCATTGTCGGGTTAAAGAAGATTGATGAGGATCATCTCATGACCACCGCCATGCTGTCGGCCACATTTTTTGTGGCCTCCCTGGTCCATGTGCCCATCGGCCCCGGTTCGGTGCACCTCCTCTTAAATGGGTTGATGGCACTTATCCTCGGCTGGGCCTGCATTCCTGCTATTCTTGTGGCCCTCATCCTCCAGGCAGTCTTCTTTCAGTACGGCGGGCTTACGGTCCTTGGGGTGAATGTGGTGATTATCGGCGGCGGCGGCCTGCTTGGTTCCTGCTGTTTTCGGCCCCTGCTCCGCAGACCAAAATGGCGTAAGGCGGCAGGTTTCGGTGCCGGCTTTTTATCGGTGGCCTGTGCGGCCTTATTATTATGTGCAACCCTGGTGACGACCCATCAGGACTTCATCGGTACGGCACGGGTTGTTTTTGTCGCTCATCTGCCTGTGATGGTTGTTGAGGGGGTGATGACCATGTTCATTGTTTCCTTTCTTGCCAAGGTTCAACCTGAGATCTTAGGACTGACCCATGATTAATCGTTTAGGTATGTTCTCACTTGTTTTGCTTCTGGTGCTGCTGTTTGGCACGGAGTGTTTGGCCCATAAGATCACGGTTTTTGGTTATGTTGATCAAGCCATGGTGAAGACCGAATCAAAGTTCAGCGGTGGGAGACCAGCAAAGGGTTGTCAGCTTACTGTGCTGACCGGCATGTCTCCGGTGATTGTTGGGCGTACGGATGAAAAAGGCATGCTTGATTTCCCTGTTCCGGAGCAACATATAGGGTTTGATATCCTTGTGTCCTGCGGGGAGGGCCACCAGGGGAAATGGCGTATTGATACTGAAGAGCTTGGCCGACCCCCTGAGCCCTATATCTCTACCGGGTCACCCCAGAAGAAGGTAACGCTTCCTGTCCAGGATTCAGCGCTGCAGCTTATGATCCGTGCAGAGCTGGCTGCTGAGCTTGGTCCCATCAAACACCAATTAGCTGAACTCAAACAGGATTCCGTGTCCCTTGCCGATATCATGGGCGGCCTGGGTTATTTCCTTGGACTTGCAGGGCTTGCCAGTTACATGCGCTTTCGCAGAGACGGCAAATAGATCATGAATTTCGAGCAATGGGCTGAGGGGAGTTCAATCTTGCATGGGGCCAGCCCCCATATCAAGCTCATAGGGGCCCTGTGCTTCTGTTTTGCTGTAGCGTCCTGTCAGCACATGCAGCCTGTCCTGGCGGGTCTTGTCCTGGCCTGTGTTGGGCTGTTGCTGGCCCAGATACCCCTTGGGAGTCTGTACAAACGCTTATTCCTAGTGAATATCTTTACCCTGGTCTGCTGGTTGACCCTGCCGGTCACCGTGCCTGGTACAGCCATCACCCATTTGGGGTTTCTGTCCATATCCCGGGAAGGCATTGATATGGCACTCCTGATTACCGTTAAAACCAATACGCTTGTCCTGATGTTTATAACCCTCATTGCCACATCTTCGGTGGCTGATTTGGGCCATGGTCTACAACGTTTAAAGGTTCCGCCGAAACTCTGTCTCCTCCTCCTCTTTTCCTATAGATATATCTTTGTGATTCATGCTGAGTATAAACGCCTTAAACGCGCCGCGTTATTTAGAAGTTTCAAGCCAACCACGTCCAGCCACACCTATAGAACCTACGGAAATCTCCTTGGTATGACCCTGGTGAAGGGGTGGCAGCGGGCGAGACGGGTGCAGCAGGCCATGCTCCTGCGCGGCTTTTCCGGTGAGTTTATTTCATTGCATTCCCGGGATGTACGTCCTGCGGATTGGTTGATTTTGGCAGGTGCCCTCTGCTCCACATTCATCGTTCTTGTGCTTGAGTATAGTGGTGGTGCTTTATGAAACCCTCATGTCTGCGTCTGCGGAACATAGTCTTTGGTCATCCTGCCCGTCCCCCCCTGTTTAAGGATCTTGATTTTGCAATAGGGGCTGGCAGAATTGGTCTCATCGGTCAGAATGGCAGCGGCAAGACAACCCTGCTGCAGCTCATTATGGGGTTGTATCATCCTGAAAAAGGCAGGGTGATGCTTGACGATAGAGTCATCCAGTCCCGTGCGGATTGGTGTTATCTGCGCCGTCATGTCGGCTTCCTGTTTCAGGACGCGGACGATCAGCTCTTTTCCCCCACGGTGATTGAAGATGTGGCCTTTGGTCCCTTGAATCTGGGTGACAGTCCCGAGATTTCCCGGCGGAAAGGTGAAAGGATACTGGCGCGTTTGGGGCTTGCAGGTTTTGAAAATCGCCTCACCCATCATCTCTCCGGTGGCGAGAAGAAAATGGTGGCGCTGGCCACAATTCTGGTGATGGAACCTTGTTTCCTGCTTCTGGATGAACCCACGAATAATCTGGATCCTATAACGCGTAAGCGTCTGGTAACGATCATCGCTGAGCTCGATATCCCCATGGTGATTATCTCCCATGACTGGGATTTTCTCAGTGCAACCACCTCCCTGATCTACAGCCTGGAGCATGGTCATCTGCACCGCAGTGAAACCGCCTGCCTGCATACCCATCCCCATGCCCACCCCTATGGTGATCATCCCCATGATCATGGAGAGCATGACCATGGCTGAACTGAATCGTTACTCTGACGGGCATGTGCACACCAGACTCTGTCATCATGCCACTGGTGAGATGGAAGATTATGTGCGTGTTGCTCTGGCAGAAGGCTTAACCCATCTTGTTTTTCTGGAACATTTTGAAACGGGTATTGCCTATTTTGCGACAACCTGGCTGACTGAGGCTGATTTTCTCTTGTACCGGGATGAAGGACTTCGTCTGCAGAGGAAATATCGTGATCGTATCCATGTGGAAACAGGGGTGGAGATTGGTTTTAATCCGGCCTGTATCGAGGAAACGCAGACCTTTATCCATGAATGGAACTGGGCCAGGGTGGGGTTGTCATACCATTATATGCCCATTGCGGGTGAGCAGCATATCAATATGCTGAGCCGTAACCCTGTCAATATTGAACGCATAGCGGAATATGGTCCTGATCTCCTTCTTACCGGTTATTACCGGGGGCTGCTCCAGGCGGTGCAGGTTATTGATGCGGATGTGGTCTGCCATCTGGATGCAGGCTTGCGCCATGCAGCAAAGGTGACCTGTCAGGAGAGTCACTGGCGGCAGATTGGTGAGATCCTGGATGTTATGGCAGTCCGGGATATGGCCCTTGAACTGAATAGTTCAGGCCTTGCGCTGCGGGGGGAACCCTTTCCGTGCCGGCGTATTGTGGATATGGCAGGGCTGAGGGGATTACGCATGGTGCTCGGTTCAGATGCCCATAGTCCAGAACAGGTGGGACGCGGGTTTGCCCAGATCTCTGCTTAACGCTTGTGCAGATAAGGGGATTCCCCATGGAAAGCCCCTTATGCGGCTGGCCGCCCATTTTACTGGAGATCAATAATAAGCGGGATCTGATGCAACGACTTTGAGGTTGATCGTGTCGAAGCAAGGGCCCAGCCCGTGGTGGAGCCGGTGTCGCCAAGAAGTGTATCCACCTCCTGGGCCACACCCTTGATGTTCAGGAGTGGGTGACGGGTGAAGACTTCGGGCAAACCGAAGGTCAGATTGCACACCAGACAACAGCCTGGACGCTCCAGCAGGTTGAGGACGAAATGTAATTTTCCGGCAGACTCGTCATGGCCTTCATAACGTAATTGAATATCGTAGGCCCCTTCACTGGCATCACCGAAGAGTGCCTCGAAGAATTCATTGGATTTGCTTGGTGGAAAAATTTTATCGCAGACAGCGTCAGAGAAAAGAGTGTGCATATCAGGGAAACCTCTATAATTATTCAAGGGAATTAGTCTGCAGGTTTTTAGGGACTCAGGGAGGTGTTTGTTCCACTTTGGGCAGTGAGCCGTCTACAGTTTATGTTTCGATTTGGCCTGATATTATACCCTGCCATAAAAAATGGGTCAACAACAACCTGCGGGCTCGGCTGCTGATCTCCCTTCAAAAAATGGTTTTTTTATGGTACATCTTGTCCCCATGAAACAACAATCCCTTTTTTCAGAACCAACGCCTCTGAAGGTCCAAAGTGAATCCCGGGCTGTTGCTGGTTTAAATGCGGCCCAGCTCGAAGCGGTTACGACAACCCGGGGGCCTATTCTTGTTATTGCCGGTGCCGGCACGGGCAAGACCCGCACCCTGGTCCATCGCATGGCCTATCTGGTGGAACAGGGCGTTGCCCCTGATTCCATTTTACTCCTGACCTTTACCCGTAAGGCGTCCCAGGAGATGTTAAGCCGGGCCTCACTCCTCATGGAGGAGTCCTGCCAGCAGGTCACGGGGGGAACCTTTCACGGGGTTGCCAATCTCCTGCTCCGCAGGTACGGCCATCATCTCGGCTACCCCTCCCATTTCTCCATCCTTGATCAGGGGGATGCGCAAGGCATTGTCAATTTACTGAAATCCTCCCTGGAGATTGGCGGGGCTGGGCGGCGTTTTCCGTCCAAGCGCGCCGTGATCAACATGATCTCCGGGGCCGTAAACAAGAATCTTGATTTTGAAGAGTATGTTGAGGACCGTTATTTTCACCTCATTGAGTTTCGGGATGATCTCTGTCTGATTCGTAAACATTATCAGGAGTTCAAGAAGGATCATGCCCTCATGGATTACGATGACCTGCTGGTGAATTTCAGAAATGTCCTGCGGGATGTCCCTGAAGTCCGCGCAGAGGTGGCCGCTCGCTTCCAGTACGTCATGGTGGATGAGTATCAGGATACCAATCGCATGCAGGCGGAGATTGTCAAACTCATTGGCGGCGGTCATACCAATGTCATGGTGGTGGGTGATGATGCCCAGTCCATCTATAGCTTTCGCGGCGCAGATTTTCAAAATATCATGGAGTTTCCTGATATCTTTCCCTCCACCAAAATTGTCCGCCTCGAGGAGAATTATCGGTCTGTGCAGCCGATTCTAGAGGCAACGAATGCCATTATTGGCGGCGCTGCGGAAAAATATGCCAAGACCCTGTTCTCCCAGATTGAGTCTGAGGATAAACCGGTTCTCCATAAGCCCCGTGACGAAAACGGTCAGGCCCGGTATGTGGTTGAGAAGATCATTAAGTTTCAGAAAGAGGGGGTACCGCTTACGGAAATGGCGGTGCTTTTCCGCTCTGGTTTTCACTCCTATAAGCTTGAGCTGGAACTTGCCAACCAGGGGATCCCCTTTGAAAAACGGGGGGGGATGAAATTAACGGAATCGGCCCATATTAAGGATGTTCTGGCCTATCTAAAGATTCAATGTAACCCGGCTGATCGTCTTTCCTGGAATCGCATTCTCCTCCATCTTGACAAGGTTGGCCCCAAAACAGCGGAGAAGATGCTGGCCACCTTGGGTGACGGGGACGATCCGATCCATATCCTCGCCAATTATAAGGCCGGCAATACGAGTAAGGCGGGGCTTGCTAAACTGGTTACAGCCCTTGGTGATCTGCAGCGTATTACAAACCCGGGCGGCAAACTGGCCTGTGTCCTTGATTATTATCAGCCAATTTTTGAACGCATTTATGCGGATGATTATCCCTCCCGCAGCCGAGATCTCGATCAGCTCCGCGATCTCCTTGGTGGTTATGAATCATTGCAGAAATTTATTGACGATGCGGTGCTAGATCCACCGGCAGATGCATCCAAAGGTGATCTTGGCGATGAAAAGCTGATCCTGTCCACGGTCCACTCGTCAAAGGGGTTAGAGTGGCAGAAGGTGTTTCTGCTCAATCTGGTGGAGGGTAAATTCCCCTCCGGTCAGGCGCAACTGCCGGCGGAACGTGAAGAGGAGCGCCGCCTGCTCTACGTTGCCGCAACCCGGGCTAAGGATCATCTCTTTATGATAGCTCCACGCATGACCATTGGTCACGATCGCATGATGCAGTCTTCCGTCACCAGTGAGTTTGTCGAGGATATTTCCATCTCACTCCTGGATGGCGGAGTGGATTATGGCATGTATGTGCCGCCGGTGCCAAAATTTTCAAAACCGGTGGAAAGAGATATTGGTAATGCGGAAAAGTCCCTTGCAGCTTTCACCACGGGTGCCGTGGTTCAGCATAATTTTTTTGGCAAGGGCAAGGTCATTAAGACAGTTCCGCCCAAAACCGTGGAGATCTTCTTTCACCGGCATGGGTTGAAAAAACTGCATCTGGATTATGCCAAACTGGAGCTCGTAACAGCATGATTTTTTGTAATTTCAGCTTGGGGCTGCAACCTGTGGATGTAAGGGTATGAATTATAAAGAGACCTGGCAATACCTCGACGACCTGCAATTTCATAAGATCAAGCTCGGCCTTGATTCCATGAACAGTTTTCTCGCCAAGGTGGGCAACCCTCAGTTGGGGCTGTCCTGTGTGCATGTGGGGGGAACCAATGGCAAGGGCTCCGTTTCCATGAATATCCTCACCATCCTTGCCGGGGCAGGGTACCGGGTCGGGCTTTTTACCTCCCCCCATTTGAGTTCAGTGCGGGAACGTTTCCGCATCGGCCATGACTATATTTCGGAAGAGAAGTTTGCTGAGATCGGCAGCCGCATCAGGCGGGTGCTCGGCGGAGATCCCATCACCTATTTTGAATTCACCACGGCGCTGGCCATGCTGTGGTTTGCCGAAGAAAAGGTGGATATGGCCATCTTTGAGGTTGGCCTCGGCGGCCGCCTTGATGCCACCAATGTCATTACCCCCCTGGTCTCTGTCATCACCAATGTGTCCATGGACCATGAGGCCTATCTGGGTGATACCTTGCGACAGGTGGCTGGTGAAAAGGCTGGAATAATCAAAGACCAAATCCCATTGGTGACCGGCGTTGCGTCTGATGACAGTCTGCAGGTGGTTGAGACCAAATGTCAGGAACTCAACGTCCCCATGTATCTGTTGGGGCGTGATTTTAGCTGTCCTTCCACTGGGGAAGGCCAGTGGCAATACAGGGGGACGTCACGCACCATCGACCAGCTGCAGTGCGGTATGAGAGGGGCCTATCAGCAGGGGAACAGCGGCCTGGCCCTTGCCGCCATTGAACTCCTTGCACCCCATGGTTTTCAGGTATCTGACCAGGTGGTTGGGCGGTATCTCAAAAAAGTTCATTGGCCCGGGCGACTGGAATCCATAGATGTTCAGCAGAAAGAGGGTGAAAAACTGCATTACCTGCTGGACGGGGCGCATAATCCTGCGGGCATGGAGAGTCTCTTGGCAAGCCTTGATGAATACGACTTTAAGCGCTTAATCTGTATTTGGGGTGCCATGGCGGATAAAGATATCGGCACAACGCTCAATACCATTGCTGGGCGCTGTGATGTGCTTATTTTAACCAAGCCTGATTCTGAGCGGGCCGCATCACCTGTAGCGTTACAGGCGCACCTTGATCCGGAGTTTCAGGGGGAGGTTATCCTGGTTGATACGGTGGAAAGGGCTCTGGCTCAGGTGCAGGCCAGAGCGGATGCCGATGACCTTATCCTGGTGGCCGGTTCTTTATATCTGGTGGGCGCCAGCCGAGTCCATCTTGTGGGGGAGCTTGTCCCATGAATGACAGTTTCTTTTTTGACGGCGTGGATGAAGCGGTGATCCGTCAGGAGCGCGATAAGGCGCGGAAATTACGTAAGAGCCAGTGGTGGAAAACAAAACTCTCCACAGGAATTTGTTACTACTGTGGAGAACATTTTCCCGCTAAGAAGCTCACCATGGATCACCTCCTCCCGGTCGCCCGTGGTGGCAGTTCGTCCAAGGGGAATATTGTCGCCTGTTGCAAGGAGTGCAACACCAGGAAGAGCAATATGCTGCCCATTGAGTGGGAAGATTTTCTGGAGCGTGTGAGTGGTAACGAAGAGGATAACGGCTGAGGTGGGAGTGTATCCCTTATTTCAGCGGCAGATCTGATAGGGTTAAATCTCTATTTACACATATCCTGGCTACGCGGTTTCACGCCCCATGCTGGTTCTTGTGGTTTTAAATTCTAAAAAGGCAGTTCCTCTTGGCTCACTCCCATACAGATGCCTATCTCTAAGGCCGTCCGTACCCGGTCGCCATCCCGCGGCACTTTTTTGCGTTTGCTGATGGCCCGTTCAAGGGGAACGGCTATCATCTCATCACCAGCCAGGGCCACCATGTGGTCGTATTGTTGGTTCTCAGCGAGGCGTACAGCAGTGGCCCCGAACCGCAGTGCGAGAAGTCGATCACAGGTTGTCGGTGACCCACCCCGTTGCAGATGACCGAGAACGAGGGCCCTGGTATCTTTTTTGGTGCGTTTGCTGATTTCCTGGGCGACCCAGGTGCCGACGCCTCCAAGTACCTTCTCGGCCCGGCCAACCTCACCCGCACCCTTGGTAATAACTTCGGCGTCCTTGGCACTGGCTCCCTCGGCAACCACGACAATGGCGTAATCTTTATTGTGTAACTCATTATCGTCCAGCTTTTTACAGATCTCATCCATATCAAAGGGGATCTCCGGAATGAGAATGATGTCTGCTCCGCCTGAGATTCCGGAGTTTACAGCGATCCAGCCGGAATCCCGTCCCATGACCTCAACAACCATGACCCGGTCGTGGGATTTTGCAGTGGAGTGAAGTTTGTCAATGGCCTCGGTGGCGGTGGAAACAGCGGTGTCAAAGCCGAAGGTGGACTGGGTTGCCTCAAGATCATTATCAATGGTTTTGGGTACACCAATGACATTCATGCCCTTCTCTACGGCAAACCGATGGGCAATCTCAAGGCTGCCGTCTCCGCCAATGGCAATATGGCAAGCGAACCCCATGCGGTTGAAGTTTTTCATAACCCGGTCAGAAACATCATGGATCTCCACTTCCCCGGCAAGGTTCTCGATTGGCATGGCAAAGGGGTTACCCTTATTGGTGGAGCCGATGATCGTGCCGCCCGTTGATGTAATATCTGCGACCTTATCAGGGGTGAGACGCACAAGTTCATCAAGGTCCAAGAGGCCCAGATAGCCGCTGCGGCTCCCGTATACTTCCCAGCCCCGCGCATGGGATGCCATGACAACGGCATAGATAACAGCATTGAGCCCCGGAGCATCACCGCCCCCTGTGGAAATAACGATTTTTTTCATAATTGTGCCTATAGATAAAAGTAGAATAGAAATTGTAGTGAGTTCTGTTAAGAAGAGTATAGAAAATCAATGTATGAATCACAAACTATTATAAACGGGAGGTAGCTTTACGCCCATAAAATTTCTTTTGTTCATGGGAGTTGACTTATTGGCAGAGGTTGCTTATTTTATTAAATTAAACAGGCGGATTCACGTTCTATGGTAGAATAGTAACCTGTTTTTTTCAATTCAAAAGTTTTTAACTATTTGAAAGTCTTATTTTTATTTATATTAATTTGAAGTTTACTTGGAGGTAAATATTCATGCTGATTGTTACTGATAGCGCCATGGAGAATTTGAAATCTTATCTGGAGCAGAATAAAATTGATTCTGATATCCGGATATCCTTAATGCAGGGCGGTTGATCCGGCCCTTCACTGGGATTGGCTCTGGATGAGCCAAAAGACAACGATGAAATTACAGAGAAAGATGGTTTAAAATTTCTTGTGGACAAGGGACTAGTTGCTCAAACTCTTGAAATTACAGTTGATTTTATGGATGCTGGGCCACGCTCCGGTTTCTCTATTTCTTCTAAGGTTCCACTGAGTAGTGGTGGTGGTGGTGGCTGTTCAAGCGGTGGCTGTTCAGGCGGCTCCTGCGGATAATTGCTCCACAACTGTGTAAGTAATAAAAAAAGCCCAACCTTTTATAGGTTGGGCTTTTTTTATGTTTTTCTGTGTAACTCTCTGCAGACATCATCCTGCCATGCTGCAATCTGTTCTTGAGACAATGAAGCCTTCGTCTCCATCCCGCATGCCGTGCAGGTGACTCTTGCATTAGCTCAGCGGCCATAAAGTTCAGCTTGTTCATTACAGAATATGCAATGGAGTATGAGTTGTGGGAAATCCTCATTGTCCGGATATGTCATTCTTGTGCTCCATAAATAAAAAAAGGGTTCAAGTAGAAACTTGAACCCTTTGAATATGTAAATGGGGTGAGCGATGGGACTCGAACCCACGACCACCTGGACCACAACCAGGAGCTACCACCAGCTGAGCTACGCCCACCATATCTTGACCAATTCGATCAGGAACCATCGTTTATAGTCGATAGCTAATTTGAACGCAAGGGTAAAATGAGACTGAAGTCTCGTTTATCCGTGTTACGCCAAAGTCTTTTTACAATGTTTACATACACTAGCTTTTGCTTTGACAATTTCCGCACAATCCGGGCATTCCCGCATGAAATTCTTCTTGAGCAGTTCTTTTTTGAGAATATTAACCTTGTTCTCGGTCTCTGGGTTTAAGTCGGTAAGACTAGCAGCCGCATCATAGGAGGAAATATCTCCTATCTTCAGGAGGATGTCGCATGCGGCCTTGCGATGATTTTTATTGGCTTTGGCATCAACAAGAACACCCAGTGCCGGTGCGGTATTTTTATCAATAACTGATTGGTCAAATTCCTCCACCCATGCTCTTTCCTGTTGGTGACGGGTGTTTGCCGCTAAAATAGCATCCGGATCAAGGATAGATCCGGTGAAGGCCATTTTGTTGCCGACCATCATCGTGTCACCCTTGGTCTCGTTGGGCAGACGCATATAGCGATAGGAACCGACATGACCAAATTGTGCTTCGATATGGGCCCAGCCCTTTACAAATGGCGGACATTCGTCATTGAGGCAGACAAAAAATACTTCTGTTCCCCAGCCAAGACCATCACCGATATGAAATGGTGGAACTTCACAGGGGGAAAGTTTTGTTTCGCAATGGGGGCAGTAGAACTCCATTGCACAGTAGCGAATACAGTCATCAGCAGTAATCATGTGTCACCTCGGGTAACAAAAATCTATTTTTCAAAGCATCAAAGGGGATGCTGAACTATTCTAAAAGGTATTTACAACTAGCTTATAAAAAAAGGGGATTATACATGATAAAGCTGTAGAAATCAACAGATGGATGATTTTATAATAGAGGAATAGGGGCAGGGTAAGTCTTGGGTTAGGCTTCAGTGATGGTGTTTTGTTTTAAGAAGAGAGATAGTTTGGCCTGTTGGTCGCCAGTGAGGTTAACGAACATAATGCCTGCCTCACGAATAAAGGTTGACCAGGATGCCTGCAGAGGGGAGGAGTCCTTTATTGACACGACCTTGCAGGGGAGGTTATCTAAATAATAATCTCTCTCATTTGATAATAAACCAATGTCAAAGGCAGTTGCAAACGGCTCATCACTGTGGAGTAAGCATTTCAGGCGCAGTCCACCTTCTGAAATGTTGATAATTTCTCCAAATGTACTTGTGCTCAAGGCCATGGTGTTTTGTTTAACCTTAAAACGTTGATGTTGCCTTCTGTCTTTTTGCTCAAGTGTTGGTGCAGCAAGCATGGGAAATCCTTTAAGGATGAATTGGCAATTGAGTCATGTGGTGATTGTTTCTTGTTTTTGTCAGTACAGACATGTAACGGCTTAAGATTGTAACAGAATATCATAATAAACTTATATGAATAGATCAAGGTATTTGTTAGTAGCGTGGTTTTATCTGAGGGTATGGTTATGAACTTTGATGAATATTGCATCTTATTGCTCGAGGCGAATGGGGTGATCGATCCAGTTGCTTCACCTTTTGTCATCACGGATGGCATGGGGCTGGGTGATGACGCGGTCTGGTGGCCTTCTGTCTGGCAGAAGCGGCCAGAGCCCCATGAAGGGATTGATCTGGTGCAATTTGAAACGTCTTCTGGTCTTTATGATGTTATGCGTGGATTTCGCATTATCTCTCCTGTGTCTGGAACGGTTGTGGCCATTTGTGCGGATTTCCTTGATAAGACGGTATGGCTCAACCCCGATACGCAGCCGGATGTGTTAGTTCTCCTTTCCCATCTTGAACCCCGGGTAACCCCTGGTCAGCACCTTGTCTGCGGTGATGCGGTTGGATTCATAAATTATGCGGTCAGCAATGTGCCATCCCACCTCCATTTATCCGTACTTGCAGGTGATTGGCGCTCCATATCGGTTTTGGATTGGCAGGGTGTGCATGACCAGCCCTTTGCTCATTTTGTTCAACCTTCTTTTTAGGTTCATCTTTTGCAATCGGTCAAACTTGACTTTCCCTTCGAAGTCGGGCATTTTCACTTTTTTTAAAGCATTGCAGAGGTGATGGCATGACAATGACAGACGTGAAAATAGATCGAGAGTTTATCCCAAGCCTGCGTGAAGGTGTTGATGTTATTCGTATGGTCTTCTTCAAGAAGATGCGGGAGTTCCTGGTTGCGAAATATCCTGATCAGGAAAAAATGTTTTATGGCATGATAGCTGCGGCGGTTATGAACGAGTTGTTCGGCACTCCAAATCCAGATGAGAAAATGCAACAATTTGTGCAGGATAATAGTGGTCTGATCACCACTGAATTGCAGCAGATCGGTGTTAATTTTGGGGATTTCAGGATCCCCTTAACCGATGCCTTGCGCATTCATTATTTATGTAATTTTCAGGAGGAGATTGATGATGCCGCTGCTACTGTTCTTGCGCAGGCAAAGGCGCTTGGTGTGCTTATTGAGGAGCGTGATGTGCCATTACCCAAAGGGTTCATGGAGCTTGTGTACCGCATAGGCAAGGCCCATGGTCTATTGCAGGATGAGACGGCACATTAATCCTCGTGGCGGAAACATTTACCTAATTATGACCTGGGTGAGTTAGGTGTATCATCATGGTACGTATAGCAAGAGCAATCCATTCTTATATTTGGGCACCTTGAAAAACTGCTCTTTCGGAGTCGCGTAAACTCGCTTACCTGCCCAATTACTGCGTCACTGTAAAAAGAAAAATTCTCGCATATGACTAATATGCTGCGTGCCCGTAAGGAAATACCCATGGGGTGCTTTTTATTTTCACCGCTCCTTGTTCTTGAACAGGTAAGGTAAAATGAGAAGGCTGATTCTCTCAACGAGCTATGATATACATCATGCTCAACGATAAACGCAGTCATTATGCTGCAAAAAAAGGAGAATCAGCCCATGTATA
>JAQIBE010000041.1 GCA_027859235.1 Desulfobulbaceae bacterium | reverse complement strand
GCCGTAATCTTCACCATGCTGATCGGCGGTCTGATTGAAATTATTTTCATCCGCTGGCTCAAGTCGCCTTCCGTCCTGCGCATGATCATCATCACCATCGGTGTATCCATTATCATCAGGGAGATTGCCCTGCATATCTGGGGGGACACGGTGCGCGCCCTGCCCTATTTCAGCGGTAATGCCATAAGCTCGGTGAATATCCTCGGGGCCTATATCTCCCCCCAGGTCCTGTGGGTTATCGGCGTGTGTTCAGTAATGGTTGTCCTCCTCAGCCTATTTTTCCATTTCACCTCCCTTGGCAAGGAGATGCAGGCCTGTGCCTCCAACCGCATTGCCGCCACCCTATGCGGCATTAATGCCAAGAATATGGTGACCTTCTCCTTCATGCTCAGTGCGGCCATCGGCGCCCTGGCAGGCTGTGTGGTGTCCCCCATTACCTCCACCCAGTACGACATGGGAACAGGGCTTGCCATCAAAGGCTTTACCGTGGCCGTACTGGGGGGCTTGGGGAACTCCATGGCTGCCGTGGCTGCGGGAATTCTCCTTGGCATTATCGAAGCATTCTCCCTGGCCGTGGGCTTTCCACTGGCCTTTCAGGATGCCATTGCCATTACCGTCCTCCTCGTTATTCTGTTCATTCGGCCAAACGGGTTGTTCGGCAGTTCGGTGAGCGCCAGTCTGAAGGAGTTTTAAGATGGATTTTTTACTCTTCAAAGCCATGAACCGCCGGACCGCATCTCTTTACCCGTACGTACCCACAGGAGTATGGCAATGGCTCTTAAGAAACATCTCCCCATTGCAGGCCTGGGACTCGCCCTCATCGGGGTGCAATTAATAACTGCAGCCACGGGCTCGGACTATTACCTGACCCAGCTCACCATGACCGCCTACCTCGGGCTGCTCATTATCGGCCTTTGCCTGGTGATGGGGTATGCCGGCCAAATTTCCCTGGGTCATGCCGGTTTCTTTGGTATCGGCGGCTATACCTCGGCCGCCCTGACCACGGTAAACCTCTCCAACGCCCTGGCCAGCGGTCAGCCAGTCGTGCGCACATTGGACAGCCTGGGGATCCTTGTACACGGCCAGAATATCTATGGAGAGACATTACTCTACATCCACCCCTGGGTGGCCTGTCTGGCGGCCATCATCGCCACCACTGTTATTGCCTTTGCAATCGGCATCCCGGTGCTGAAATTAAAGGGCCATTATCTGGCCATGGCAACCCTTGGTTTCGGCATCATTATCTACCGCATTGTCCTGGCGGTGGAAATCTTCGGTGAAGCTGACGGCATCTCCGACGTACCCCCCTTTCCCCTTATAGCAAACATTGCCATCACGGGTGATATAGATCAGCGGGTCGCCAATTATTATATTAGCGCCATTGTCCTCATTATCGGCATGATCCTCCTGCAGAACCTCATTCACTCCCGGGTTGGCCGGGCCCTCACCGCCATCCACGGTGCGGAAGATGCCGCGGACGCCATGGGGGTGAACACCGCAAAGTATAAATTATACACCTTTGTGGTCAGTGCTGTTTTTGCCTCCCTGGCAGGTGTCCTGCTCACCCATTATACGGGCGGCATCAGCCCGTCTGATGCCGGGGTGATGAAATCGATACGCTTTGTTGCCATCGTTGCCATCGGCGGCATGGCCAGTCTCTGGGGGGCATTATCCATTGGCCTCATCCTCAACTTCATGTCGTTGCGCGGCCTATTTGGCTCCTATGATGACGCGGTCTTCGGCACCATCCTCATTATCATCATGCTCTTTGCCCCGGATGGCATCTTACGGCTGCCCTTTCTGCAGAAACTCATGGATCGGAGAGGGGACAAGTCATGACGCTGCTTAAGATTGATGCCATGGATAAACGATTCGGTGGGTTGCATGCCGTAAATTCGGTGTCCTTCGGGGTGGAACAGGGCGTTATCAAGGCGGTTATTGGCCCCAATGGCGCCGGCAAGACGACCCTGTTCAATCTCATTTCAGGTTCCCTGCCCCATGATTCAGGGACTGTCTCATTTCAGAATAAACAAATCAGCGACCTAAAGCCGTACCAGATTGCCCGAAGCGGCATGGCGCGCACCTTCCAGAACATCAAGATGTTCCACGGCATGACCGCCCTTGAAAATGTCAAGGTGGGGATGCACCCCCGCACCAGGGCGGGGTTCTGGGCCGGCATGCTCAATCTGCCCTGGACCTGGGCGGAAGAGAAGAAGATCCACGACCGCGCCATGGAGTTGCTGCACCTCCTTGAAATTGAAGAATTTGCCCATATTGAGGCCACCAGTCTGGCCTTTGGCCAGCAACGGGCCGTTGAATTTGCCAGGGCCCTGGCCTCTGATCCGAAAATCCTGCTGCTGGATGAACCTGCCGCAGGCCTTAATATCTATGAGACAGCTGAGGTGGCACGGCTCATCACCAGGATTCAGGCCCAGGGTATTACCGTCCTCCTGGTTGAGCATGATATGAGCCTGGTCATGGACATTTCCGATGAGATTGTCGTCCTCAGCTTTGGTGAGAAAATTGCAGAAGGCACCCCCAGTGAGATTCAGCATAATGAAGATGTTATCAAGATCTACCTTGGCGAATGATTAGCCCTTCCTGAAAACATAAAATTGCGCGTCAGCCACCCGTATCACTCGCATTAAACGTTGAGACAACCCCATGCTCCAGATAAAAAACCTCCAGGCCGGTTACGGTAAAATAAAGGTTCTCAAAAATATTTCCATGCATGTCAATGGTGGGGAAATCGTCACCCTGATCGGTGCCAATGGTGCAGGCAAGACCACCCTGCTCTACACCATAGCAGGAATGATCAAGAAGACCGGGGGTGAGATTGTCCTGTTTAACAGGGACACCGCCAAGATGCCCCCCCAGGCCATTGTCAAGTCAGGCTGCTGCCTTGTGCCTGAAGGCAGGCAGGTCTTTGCCACCATGAGTGTGGAAGACAATCTCTACCTCGGCGGCTATGTGCAGTATAAACAGCAGAAGAACTACGATCGTGCGGGTGAGCTGCAGTCAATCTACGACATCTTCCCGGTACTTGAGGAACGGAGGGAGCAATTTGCCGGCACGCTTTCCGGCGGAGAGCAGCAGATGCTGGCCATGGGCAGGGCCCTCATGGGCGGCCCCAAGCTCATCATGATGGATGAGCCATCCACCGGCCTTGCCCCCCTCATTGTCAAAGATATTTTTCAAATCATTATTAAGTTACGAGAAGCAGGTAACACTGTGCTGCTCATTGAACAGAATGCCAAGGCAGCCCTGGGCATTGCTGACCGTGGTTATGTTATGGAAACAGGAAAGATCATCATCCAAGGACCAGCCGCTGATCTGCTGGCAAACAATGATGTCCAACGGGCCTATTTAGGCCGAGATGTGGATGATATCAATGCGAGTTGTGAAATATAAATATTGTTAGAACCACGGATGGACACGAATACACACGGATTCTTTTTATCTATGGTCACCCGTGTCCATCCGTGGTTCTAAAAAAATAAAGACAGGCAAGGAATATGACTTACTGGGAAAAAGACAACGAATGTATGGACCGGGCAGAACTTGAGCAGCTGCAGCTTGAACGGTTACAGTCCACCGTGAATCGCGTGACCACCCATGTCCCCTTTTACCGCAAGAAGTTCAAGGAGATGGGCATTGACCCTGAGGGATTCAACAGCCTCAGCGACATCACCACCCTGCCGTTCACCACCAAGGATGACCTGAGGAACAATTATCCCTATGGCCTCTTTGCCGTGCCGCTGCGGGATATTGTCCGCGTCCACGCCTCATCCGGCACCACCGGCACGGCTACGGTGGTGGGATACACCAGAAACGATCTCGCCACCTGGTCCTCCATGGTGGCGCGTATCCTCACCGGAGCCGGGGTGACCCACGATGACGTGGTGCAGATCGCCTTCGGCTACGGCATGTTCACCGGCGGCTTCGGTCTGCATTACGGGGCTGAAAAGCTGGGCGCCTCGGTGATCCCCATCTCCAGCGGCAACACCAAGCGGCAGATCCAGATCATCCAGGATTTCCGCAGCACCGCCCTGGTCTGTACACCAAGCTACGCCCTTGTCCTGGCCGATGCCATGGCAGAAATGGATATCAACATCAACAGTCTTTCCCTTAAATTCGGTCTCTTTGGCGGTGAGCCCTGGTCGGAGGCGATGCGGAATGAAATTCAGGACAAACTGCATATTATTGCCACTGACAACTATGGCCTGAGTGAAGTCATGGGCCCCGGTGTGGCAGGCGAGTGTATTGAACGCAACGGGCTGCATATCAACGAAGACCATTTCTACGTGGAAATCATCAACCCCGAAACAATGGCCCCCATGCCCATGGGTGAAGTGGGCGAGGTGGTTATCACCACCCTCACCAAGGAAGGGTTCCCGGTCATCCGCTACCGCACCCGTGACCTTGCCCACCTCATTGATGCACCCTGTCCCTGCGGCCGCACCCTGCGCCGCATGTCCCGGGTTATCGGCCGTACCGATGATATGCTCATCATCAAGGGGGTCAATGTCTACCCCATGCAGATTGAAGCCATCCTCTTTGACATTGAAGGCACCAGTCCCCATTACCAGATCATTGTTGAACGGGAGGGGAGACTTGACCGGATCACGGTGCTGGTTGAGGTGGTTGAATCCATCTTCTTTGATCAGATGAAAAAACAGCGCGGCCTCGTTGACCATATCAAAAAACGTCTGGCCGCCGAACTCGGCATCGGCGTGGAGGTGAAACTTGTTGAAGAACAGAGTCTGGAACGCTTTGACGGCAAGGCGCAGCGGGTTATTGACAGGCGAGAGTTAAGTTAGGGGTCGTTAAGCATATTGACCAAGTAAGCGCAGACTCCGTTATAGCAATTTCTGCATGGCCCCTTATGCAGCCATGGCCACCTCCTTGGCCATCTTATTTTTTCACAACGGCTTCGGCAGATGAACGGCTGGTGAGGCCGCCCAGCCTGAACTCCCTGCCGGCCGCCTCTTCCCCCATCCCCCATTGCCGCTAATCAGCGGAGGATCTCCCGCCAGTTGATGATCCGGTCGTTGCCCCGGTAGATGCCGAAGGTGGCGGTGGCTGAGGGGTTGTCAACATAGTCATTGTCCGCTGGGTCATCCCACTCATATTGCAGCCAGGATGGCACAGTCAGGGTGTATTCTAGTGTCCCGGTATTGGTATTGAAAGGAATGGGGGTGATAGTGAAGTCTTGACCATTGCCGACATTGACCCCGCTGACGGTGACATCAGTGCAGACAATGGGAGCGATGAGGGAGGTACAGGCGAGATCGCCCACGTTGAACACGGAACAGGCATCGTCCGGATTTGGGATAAATGAAGAGCCGTCATAATATTGGGCCAGCAGCGGCATTTCCAGGGCCTCTGTTTCCGGCCCGAAGTTATTGGCCAGGATCAGAAGGCCGTAGCGGAACTCGTTGCCGGAATCAAAGCCAATGCCGCTGCCGCTGCCATTGAAGGTGGCAGTGGTCGATGAGGTGATAGGACCTTCGGTCTCGCTGTCGTCTGTGACACTGACATCCAGAGAAATATTGGCGTTAAATGGAACGTCAGTGCCTGACAACAAATTTCCTGTAACGCGGGTGTATTCCAGGGTACCGGCTGCAGCCTGGGTGACGGTGATCGTGTCATCGAGGTTATTATCGGTTATGGTCGGTGCGCCGATGGAACCGGAATCAAGGACCGGGGTACTGCCCGCATCCGCGTTCGTATATGTCTGGGTAACATCGGCAGGAGCTATTTTCTGCAGGCTACCGGTGTAATTGACGATAGTGTTGCCGCTGTAATTTTTGGCCGTAACCAGGGACCGAGGCAGGGTGGCATAGCCGAAGGGCTGGCCGATATAGGTAAAGGAACGGCTGGCGCAGACAGCATCGTTGAAGGTTTTTAATTCCGGCGTGTTGCTGGCAGTCACATCAAAATGATCGGGGACAAAGCGGCCGACATAGAACGGCGGTGAGATTATGTGTCTTTCGGTATCGCTGGAGTCAAAGAAGTCGACATCGGCAAAGCTCAGGTCTTCCAGCTGCATTTCAAAACTGCCGACATCATCGTAAGTGGCGATTGTTGAGGTCATGACACCGCTGACCGCACTGGCCCCGATGGTAAAGGTGCCGGCTGTGCCGGTGGCCGGTTCAAGATAGGCAGTGATATTCGGGGCCGGCGAGCCGGTATAGTTGGTGGTGGTCTGGGGCGTGGCCTCACCATTGATGGCCGTAGCTGTTATCCTGAACGGCCGACCCGCCTTATGGACGTTGCCGCCGCTGGCGCCGGTATTGCTGAGAGTTCTTGTCGTCCCAGCGGTCTCCCAGTCACCATCCTGAACACTGATACTACTGAAGCTGGCCGGCCTGATCGCAAAATTGTTGCCGGAACAGCCGATCTTGTCTTTACCCTTACCAGCAACCTCCTTTACCCAGACTCGGACGTCCGGATAGGAGTTGTCTTCTTGAAAGGATACTTCTTTTTTGATTCCTTGGTCCCCACCAACGAACTGGGTGTTTGGCGATAGGATCTGGATGGGGGTGGTGGTGTCCCAGCTACTGCGGCAACCATAAGCGTCAAACACACCGCTGTTGTCGCTGCTATCCAAAAGTTTAATTTCTACCTCCTTTTTATAGCTCGTATCAACGGCACCGTTTTTGATGGCAACGATATCAAGAGAAAAGAGGGTGCCGGCGACCTTGGTCTTGATCACGCCGACAATGCCCCCGGTACCGACCTCATAGGCGTTAAAACTGCCTTGGACCAAGTTGACAGTGATCTCAGGGCTGGTGTCGGCTGTTTTACTGGAATCGGTAACATCAGAGGCGGTGACCGTGGCTAGACCGGGAGTGTTCAGCGTCACATTGAAGTCAATGGTGCCTGAGACCAGGGCCGCTTCTGCCGGTAGATAAGCCGCCGTGTCGCTCGACGTAATCCTGATAGTATCAGTGCCGGTCACCGGGTTCCAATTGGCATCGACCAGGTTGACCGTCACAGTAAAGCTTACCCCTTGATCCTGGTCGGCAGGGGTACCGGTCTTACCGGTGGCTGTGCCCGGTGCTGCGGTCTCACCCGGGACCAGGATCTGTAAATGGTGCCAAACAGACGTTGCGGGTTTGAGGGCAACCAGATGGCCAATATTTACTGCTGTGGCCGCAGCAGTTGCCACCCTGTTGCCGGTGTCGCCGGCCGTAGGCCAGGTCTCGTCCGAGGCGAAAATTGTGACGCCTCCGCCTGAGTTATCTGAATATACCTTGGCCATGCCAGGAGGTATACCAGGAGGTATAACCCCAGAAAATGTAGTGACAATATCAGTGCCAAAAAATCCGACCAGCATGGTGCTGTCTACCGTGGTGGGGAGGGAGGGGGCCGTGACCGATCTTGACGAAACGTTGGCCTGCCCCCCATAGACGTGAATGGGACTTGCCGTGTCAACTCCCCGGTAGGCAATGATGCCGCCGGCCCATTTATGTTTACCAGATGCTGTCCAGGTATATGTAGACGTTTCTGCGCCAGTGGCGACCTTGTAGTAGATTGCTTGGGTTATTGTGCCGCTTGTCTTGGTGTCTTTCAGGGTCCAGCCGGCCGGGACAGTAGTCATCGTATAGGCGGCATTGAATGAAATCTGGGCCAGCATCACGTCACCATAATTGGTTCCCGGATTGGAAATATCCAAGGATATAAGATTTCCTGCCTTTGTTTCTCCTGTGCCAACCCTTGAAATAGCGGCCCTGCTTTGCGCAGCTGAAAGCAGTAAGAGCAAGAACAATGTGCAGACAAAAATATTTCGGGGGAGAAAGGCTTTTAACTGCTTTTCCATGTCAGACCTCGCAGTTGCTTGTTCCGTCGGGAGGAACAGGGGAATGGGACTGCAACACAGCCAGGATCGGCAGTATAAATGTAGCGACTAAAACAACTCGCCAAACAGTTACCCTTATGAACATAATTATTTGCGACAATTCCAAGGACACCATACTTAATTATTGCCATCACAGATTAAACCACCACAAACAGCAACACCCTCGTTTTCATAGCCAAGCGCTCGCGTGCTTTCACATTCGGGATAACCTTTGCAATCCCAAAATTGCTGCCCGGTGTCTGCGTCCCACGCCGGGCTGTGCGTAACACCATTTCTTTGCCGCATTTGGGGCAGTGCTTTGCTTGGGGAGCAGCGGTCACGGGTGCGTATATGATTTTTAAAGACAGAATTATGTCCCATAATACGGCATAACTTATTTATCTGCAAAGGGAAAAGGGGGGACGAAAACCGCTCTTCTGCGGGGGATGACACTCGCACCCCTTTCCAGCTCCGCCTGATATTCGTTTACACTTTCCGGTTTCCGGTTTACGGTTCACTGAAACACCCGCCAAGCGGCAGGAGCAGAGTGCACCATGCAGGTCCGCCGTTGCTACCAGGGTGAGAGTTAGAACCATACACTGCAAACTGCCTGTTATGATCATCACCTTCCCCCATCTCGGTTCCATGTATATCTTCTGCAAGGCCATTGCCGAGTCGGCTGGAATCCCCTATGTTCTGCCGCCCCCCACCTCAGACCGCACCCGCGAGCTTGGCGAATTTCACACCAATGAATCGGTCTGTCTGCCGTTGAAGATGATTCTCGGCAATTTCATTGAGGCCCTTGAGGCGGGGGCGGACACCATTGTCATGGTGGGCTCCGGCCCCCCATGCCGGCTCGGTCTCTACGACCGCACCATCAAGATCATCCTTGATGACCTGGGGTATAAGTACCGCTGGCTCACCATCCCCGG
>JAQIBE010000012.1 GCA_027859235.1 Desulfobulbaceae bacterium | reverse complement strand
ACGTTCAGGTTCTCTGCCAGGACCCCCACCTTATCGGGCATAAAAGAAAGATCGGCCTTGCCCTTCACACCGAGTCTGGAGACGTCTATTTCAAGAGGATACTGCCGGCTGCGATCACTGTAGGCCATGACGAAATCATCCAAGCGGAGGGTTTTGAGCGCCACGCGCCAGGGTGGTCCCTCCAAGGCCTCTGCCTTAGGGGCTGGAGCCCGGGGATCTTCGCCGGCCTTCAAAAGCTGCTGCCAGTTCAATCGCCCTTGTTCGTTGATATCCGCTGTTGCGCGACCCCGGGAGAGCGCCAACTCTCCCACCTGCAACGATCGAGAGGCCAGATCAAATTGGCCGTCTTCGAGACGAATGGTGTCCATGGAGAGAATCAATCGGTTCCAGGTCCCCCCGGGCCTTGAGCTCCAGGTTCGAGACAAGCACTTTCAATCCCTCGATGACAAAAGAAGGGGATTTATCCGTATCGGCAAATCGGTAGCGGGCTTCGAGGTCTACTTCACCCCCCGGTTTGTCCAGCAGAATTTCATCCTGCAAAAACTCCCATGCCGAAACGGTCTTGAATCCATCCACCTTTACACTGCCTTCGGACCAGAGAGGATGGAGGGAAACATCGCCGGCCCCTGTGAGCTTTCCGCCCTGGGGAAGGGCCGCTTCAAAGGAATAGACTCCCTTCTTGTCCGGCAGAGTGGTAAGGTTTTTGAGCTCCAGGCCAATAGTCTCAAGCGTAATACTGCCTGGGGTCGGGCCGGATTGGTCCGTGAAAACGAGTCGCCCCTGGTTCAAGGCAATGTGCTCAAAGATGACGCTCGGCGGGCGCACCTCACCTTCGGTTTTTTCCTGCAGGGAAGTGTTTCCCTCATCTTCTTTTCTTGGGATACGGTCTGCGATATCAATAAAGTTGATGCGGCCCTCAGGTTCTATTTGCAGGTTCACGACCGGGCCTTCCAGGCGAACATCCGCGAAGGTCCAGGCCCGGCGCCAGAGACTGGAGATCTCGAAGTTGATAAAAATCTCCTTGAACGCGAGTAACGGGGATCCGTCTCTCTTTTTGAGGTTGAAGTTCTTGATATCTACGGTGAGGGCGTATGGGTTCACCCGGACCTCTTCCATGACCACAAGGCATTTGAGGGATTCCTGGGCAAATTGCTTGGATTGGCGCTTGATCAGATAGGGGGCAAGAAAAAAGCCCGCCAGGGTGTAGGTGATCATAAGGGCAACAGAGAAGAGAAAGGCTTTGCTCAGCAAAATTCTCATCAGCCAATGCCTTCGAAGATGTTTGTTTTTCGGAGCATCCATGGGTTCCTTTGCCTCCTTTTTATCTCATTAAACAGGCCCGTGAGAACCATTAGGATGAACGGCTTTCACACGCGGTAGCGATTCCAGGGCTTCGTTTAAATATACACAAGCTTCGTGCCAGGTTTCATAAATGCAATTTTATTTGATCCAAAATCCTGATTTATCGAAGCTTACAAGCCGAAGAAGCATGTTCACATCAGGGACGGATCACAGGATAATCGATGAGGCGATGTACAGTTTCGGTTGATTAAGATTTTCAATCCATTATTGGCTTCCGGCTTCCATATTGCCAAGGAGATTAGAAAAAGGTCGCATTCGACCACAGGGTCACATGTGACCTTGTTCCTGCATAACGTTAAAACCGATTTTAGCAAAGTTTTTTACCGGATTCTTCTGTTAATCCAGATAGATAGGTTATGCTTGGGTGATTGACAAAGGCCTGGCACAGAACTTGAGTATATAGATTGCATAAAGCGGCTGGTAGCGGAGCACCTTTTCCAGCAGGACGTCCAGAGATTTATTGATTATTGTTGTAGTGTTAAGTGAGAAAAAATTAATAAAAGGAGAAATACAAAATGAGAAGGCATCTGATAATAATTCTTTTGGCAATGGTGAGTCTATTTCTTGGGACGAATGTCTTTGCTCAAGTGAAGGTGGCACAAGATATCACTGCCAAGACGGCAGGAGGTCAGCAAATTAATGCCTTTATGGTGGAAAAAATCATAGGCTCCAAAGTAATTAATGTGAAGGGAGAGTTAGGAGAGATTGAGGATTTAGTCATCGATATTGATACGGGAAGAATTGTATATGCCATTCTTGAATCCGGTGGTTTTTTGAGCATCGGTGATAAGCTCTTTCCCGTCCCGTGGGAATCCCTTGCAGCGCTTCCATCAGAAGGCATATTCTTCCTCAATCAATCGAAAGAACAAATGGAAAAAGCACCTGCTTTTGACAAAAACAATTTGCCAAACATGGCGGATATGCAGTGGGGGGGGAGCATTTTCAAGCATTATGGCGTCTCCGGGAATGAACGTCGCGTGCGAATGGGAATGAGCTACGGTTATATGGGTTATCGGGGTTATGGAGATAATTATGATGGCCCGATGAATCGTAGTCCAGGCATAGAAGACCCTTACAAAAAAATCTTTGACACTAAAACAATTAAGACCATCTCCGGACAAGTAATAAAAGTAGACCAGGTTCCCGAACCGGGATTCGGCATGGAAGTGCGATTGACTGTCTTTATTGACAAAAAAGAAGTCCTGTCGGTTTACCTGGGTCCTGCCTTCTTCATTTTTGGCACTGAGCAAGTAAATTATTTTAGATTAGGCGATGAGGTCACCGTGACCGGCTCACAGGTCACACGTGGTGATGTGTCTTT
>JAQIBE010000324.1 GCA_027859235.1 Desulfobulbaceae bacterium | reverse complement strand
TCTGATGGTGTGTTCACAGGTGTTTGGCAGGTGTAATTTTCACAAACATAGGCTGTGGCCTTATTATCCAGCGGGGTTACATACTCAAGAGCAACCCGGTTCGGTTCAAAAAAAGAAAGACTTTCAGGGGTGGCCATGATGGTGATTGTGTTGGGAAGGTAGGTGTTATGGATAACAGAGAGAAGTCTCTTTGTATCATCTTGTTCTGGGTCACCGGCAATAATAATCTGCATGGCTTTACTGCTCGAAAAATCAAGGGCTGCAACAAGACAGGGTCGTCCCAGGGGCGACGTATTTAACCCTTCAGAAAAGACTCCAAAGAGATCCATGGCCTTATCCTTATACGCTTCGTTCGCTGTCATGTATGCAAGGCGCAGTAAGTTTATAGCCGACACTGAATTTCCTGATGGCTCAGCACCATCGTAATCGTCTTTTAAGCGCATGAAAATAGAAGGATCCTGGCCGCTCGTGTCAAAATAACCACCATCTTCATCATTAAAAACGTTATCTTGCTGTTTTTGTACATCCACAGCAAGTTGTAACCATTTAACCTCAAAAGAGGCTTCATGGAGATCAAGCAACCCCTGGATGAGAAAGGCATAATCTTCCAGTTGTCCGGCAAAATTTGCCTCGCCGTCCCTGTAACGGCGAAATAACCTGAAATTATCCTGCATGAGATGGTGGACAATAAAAGCAGCACAGGTGGTAGCGGTCTCCAGATATTTCGCGTTTTCTGTGATCTGGTAGCCCTTGGCAAAGGCTGTAATCATTAAGCCATTCCATGCGGTAATAATTTTATCATCAAGATGGGGTCTTGGCCGTTGTTCTCTGGCTGTGAAGAGTGATTCTTTGGCTTTTTTACAGATGTTTTGAGCACTTACCTCTGATATTGAAAATTTCAGCGCCGCCTCTGCATAGCTATGTTCTTGAAAGAGGATGTTTTTATAATGAAATTCGCCAAGGGGGTCATGCAGGGCATTACCACCAACCTTTACTCCGTAGATATAATTGAAAACAGCTGCAGATTCCTTATCAAGAATGGTCTCAACTTCAGCATAATCCCAGATATAAAAAAGACCTTCTCCGTGGATTTTATCATCCTCTTTGGAGGTGGAATCAGCATCTTCAGCAGAGTAAAAGCCGCCCTCCTTACTGGTCATATCACGCATGACATAGTTGAGGGTATCCTCTGCTATGTTCAGATAAAATGGATCATGACTGACTTGATATGTTTCCAGGTAAAGGGTGGCAAGGGTTGCCTGATCGGAGAGCATTTTTTCAAAATGGGGAACCCGCCACTCTCCATCGACGCTGTACCGGTGAAAGCCGCCACCCAAATGGTCGTACATGCCCCCTTCAGCCATTTTACGCAGGGAGTGCAGTACCATGTCTTTCGCCTGAATATTATTTGCGCGGTGATAATAACGTAAAAGCTGGTGATACATGGATGGCCTGGGAAACTTCGGCCCCTTGCCAATACCGCCAAATTTCAGGTCATAGGCCGCTGCAAATTGCTTGAACCCCTGGTGAATAACCTTCTCACTCACCTCACCTCCTGTTGTTGAACGTGTATTTTGGTTGATTAATTCCCCTGTGATAGTTGTTGCAGATTCACGGAGTTTATCCCGGTCCTCCTTCCATAAACGGGCAATAGTATGGAGGACATCGAGAAAACCCGGCCGGCCATGGGTTGTTTTTGGCGGGAAATAGGTGCCGGTATAAAAAGGTTTCAAATCATCCATTAAAAAGACAGACATGGGCCAGCCGCCTGAGCCTGTCATTGCTTGGGTGGCTGCCATATACAGCCCGTCAAGGTCTGGACGTTCCTCCCGGTCTACTTTGATACAGATGAAGTTTTCATTGAGGTAGCGGGCTATCTCCTTATCTTCGAATGATTCATGGGCCATAACATGGCACCAGTGGCAGGTCGAATAGCCAATGGATAAAAATATAGGCCTATCCTGTTGTCGAGACAATTTGCAGGCCTCTTCCCCCCAGGGGTGCCAGTGAACCGGGTTAAAGGCATGTTGAAGTAGGTAGGGGCTTTTTTCATGAATAAGCCCATTGGGTGTATACCCGGCCGTTTGCTGCTTACGAATAAAATCAGTGATGGTGGAAGCCATGGTTCTTTTCCGAGGGGAAGATAGAGGGTTACTAATCAGGGTTATAGACAATCAACATTGGTTTTTTTATGTCATGGCTCACTGCATCGGCCAGGGAGCCAAAGATGAGTTTTTGAAACGGGGAGTGACGTGGGGCACCCATGACGACAAGGTCATGGTCTTCAGCCTCTTCGTGAATCGCATTGAGTTGTGATTCAGCATTGATAACCTTACATTTTAAACCATGGTAGGTGATATCCTGTTGAGAGATCCAGTCTTTCAGTTCCTGCCTTTTCTTGTCATTATCATCTTGAGGGTCATCATAGGGGAGTAGGCGTAGAAGGGTAATGGAGTGTTCGCCAACCAGGGATAAGGCCTTAACAATGGCGCTCACCTCATCCAGTTGATCCATGGAAGCCAGGGGGACGAGTATTCTCTCGGTGTGGAGGACGCCATAAAATTTAACCACCACCACGGGACAGTCTGCGGTTTCACCCACCTGCTCAACGACCTGTTGAAACCCCTGGATCGTACCTTCGATGGGGTAGCCCAGGACCAGACATTTGGTGTTATTGCTGTACACCTGGTTTGCTATAGCCAGGGCCACGTCATTATACTGCACGAGGTTTTTCTGCATGGAGTATCCCATGGAGGCAATTTCTGCGGTTTCCAGGGCAAATAGTTTATTTACATCTGTGACAATGTTCTGCGGACTTACCACGCGAACAGACATGGGTTCGGCATGCAGGTGATGGGCAAAAATGGTGGCAAGCCGGGCAAGGCCCCGAACTGTTTTTTCATGGGAAGAGCCAAAGAGGACAACTCCTGAGGGGTGAGGATGCGGCGTGAGTCTTTTCCATGTCCACGGGGTAATTGAAATACCGGCCGGAGAACTGAGTTTGATTTTACACTCTTTGGGGGATAACCCTTCGCACCCAGGGATTGCCGGGTCATTTTGCAGGGTGACCGCTTCACCTGCCTGGATAAAGGCAAAGCGCGTCAAGATCGGTCCGACGAGTTCAGATAAGACAACACCGGTGAGAACCACCGGCGTCACAATCTTGGCAAAGGCATTGAGTTCCGGTTTTGCCGATATCAGAAAGAGCAGACCGATGGCAACGCCGGCCTGGGGAGTAAGGGCATATCCGAGGTAACGTTGAACCGTGATGGGTGATTTGGCGAGACGTGCCCCGACCCATGAGCCGATAACCTTACCGAATATACGGAAAAAGAAATAGGCAAGGCCGACCCACCCCGCATGTTTCAGGCTGGAGATCTGCAGATGGGCGCCTGCCAGGGTGAAAAAGAGGATGTAGATGGGGGGTTCAAAGTCATGCAGGGCCTGAAAGAGGCGCATATCCTTTTTGTCACGATTGACAAGGGCGCAACCGGCAGCCATGCCGGCGAGAAGCGGTGATAAACCAAGGAGCCGGGCTGATTCGCCGCAAAGAAGCAGGAGGGCAAGGCCGGCTGAAAGCATTTCGCCTCGCTGGCTGAGTTTATGGAGGACAAAATCAATAACCAGACCTGTCAGCATACCAAGCAGGAGCGACACACCAATATCTCTACAGCTCATGATCAGGGTGTGGGTAAACGAGCTGTCCGTCTGGGCAACAACATTACCTACTGTTGCCATGGCGAGTCCAAAAAACATGATGGCCAGACCGTTATCAATGGCAATAACGGTGAGCAGGGTGGAGGTCAGCGGCCCTCTGGCCCCCAGTTCCCGCATAACAAGAAGCGTGGCCGCCGGGGCTGTGGCGACGGAGATAGCGGCCAGGAGTAAGGCCATGGAAAAGTACTCACTATTATGCCATGAATCATGCCCTGTACCCGTCCAGATGGTCAGAAAATAACAGCTGACTCCCACCAGTATAAAGGCACAACTGGTTTCAGCAATACCAATAAAACTCACGGACCTTAAGACCTTTTTTACCTTTTTAAATTCAATATGCTCGCCAATACCAAAGGCGATGAGCATCAGGGCAATTTCGGTAAAATGAGCGAGTTTTTCATCAATAATAGCAATGGACAGGAAGTTAAACCCGGAAGGACCGAGGATAATACCGGCCAGGATATATCCTGTCACGGAGGGAAGTTTCAGTGATTTGCCGATGCGGGCAAGGATCAGGCCTACTCCAAGAAGGAGGGCGAGGGCGAGGGTAACGTTTTCCATTTTTTGTTTTAGGGGTTAGTTTTTTGGTCGGCGTAAGCACTTCGGGAGGTACACAGACTAAAGGCCACCTTGCAAAACTGCTCTTTTGTCCGATTACGGCGTCACTGTAAAAAGAAAAATACTCGCATATGACCAATATGCTGCGTTTTTTATTTTCACCGCTCCTTGTTCTCAAACAAAATAGCTAGTTTTTCAAGATACCCTAAAGGTATAATCTCCCTAAGACCCTAACTTTACCAGTCTCTTATCTTGTACACCCTGACTGAACATGAAGAAATATAAAATGATAGCATAGCATACCACAGCAGCAATGGCGAAAACCCGGTTATTTACGCCAAGGGGGCAAAGAATCAAAACGGTGAACCAGTGAAAGAGGACCAGTTTGCCGGAATGAAGTTTGATGGGGAAATCTTCTTTGCGCATGAGGACGGCAAGGCCGCTGAGATTCCAGCCGTAGAGGGCCATGAAGGCATGGATCCGCAGGAGAAAGGTGTATTTATTCGGAACATATTCCGGTGAAAAGGTGAGGGCAATATAGATAATTCCCGTGATGGCCGTGCCCACGAGAAAGAGGATGCCTGAGGTGAGAAAATGTTTCTGCTGAATATTGCCGCCAAGGTTCCAGTACAGTCCCAGAACCAGGGATACACTGCAAAAGAGGATGGATGTCACCATGACCTGGTAGAGGTTCAGCTCAAATAGAATGAAGAGAAAGAAGATGAGGACCCCAAGATTGATGACCCAGAAGCAGCTGTTCTTCAGGAGCATGATGAGCTGGTCGATATTGGGCCCTGTCGGGTCTTGGTTATAGGTTGTATCCTCATGCATGAGGGAGAAGATGACGGACATGGAGATCAGGGAGATGGGGAAGGAAAAGCCGAGGAAAAAGGTGTCGAGTGTGAGTTTTTCCAGGTGGACAAGATGCAGGAAGATATTATTCAAAATCACCAGACTTGACATGCATAATCCCATGGAGAGACAGAGCAGGGCTGCATGGTGAAATTTTTGTGAGACAGGAATTTCTCTGGTGAAAAATGAGCGGGGAAGCCATGAAAAGCGTTTGGCCCGGACAAGTTCCACCAAAACAGACAGGATGAAACCAAGGGCCATGGCGGGGATGTACATTTTGAAAAAGGCTAAAACTGCATAGGTTGCCGCAAGCAGCATAAAGAGGACACAGCGGAAGGTTATTTTCTTGTATTCACTGAAATAAATAAGAATCCCGCCGCCAGCACAGAGATTAAACAGAAAGATGTGCAATCGCTCAAAATTACGAGTCAACTCCGGGGGCAGGAAGAGGTTGAGGTAGCCAAAGGCCAGGGCCGTGGTCATGATCAGGATGAGAAGGAGTTTAAATTTTTTCGTCATAGTTATTATTTCGGAATGGTGCCAATGAGGTAGTTGAGACCGGTATCCAGGGTTGCATGGGTGAAGCGGAAACCGGTCTTTATGAGTTTTTCAGGCAGGGCCAATGTGGATGCCAGGGGGATTTCTCTGCCCATCTGGCCAAAGGCCAGGGTGATAAGTTTTGCCGGTATGGGTAACAGGGTTGGTCGCTTTAATTTTTTCCCTAAAATTGCTGCAAGTTGACGATTACTCACCGGGTTTGGGCTGGTGAGGTTGATGGGCCCGTGGATTTCCCCATGGAAAAGACAATGGTGGAAACTGTAAATAAGGTCATTCATGGATATCCAGCTCATGATCTGTCGCCCATGCCCCAAAGGGCCTCCCAGTCCGAATTTTGCCGGAGTGAGTAAACGCTGCAAGGCCCCTCCTCTAGGGGAAAGAACTACGCCGATTCTCAGGGTCACAACCCGCATATCACCGGCCGCCTTGAGGGCTTCCTGTTCCCAGAGGTCACAGACCTCTGAGATAAAGTCGCTGCCCCTTGCGCTTGACTCGTTCATTGCCTCCAGCCCGCGGTTCCCGTAATAGCCAATGGCAGAGCTTGAGAGAAAAACGTCTGGTTTCTGGCTCCTTGCCTGCATTGTTTTAACGAGGAGTCGTGTTGTGTCAATCCGGCTGTGGATGATACGTGCCTTTTTTGCAGAAGTCCAGCGCCCGTCACCAATATTCTCCCCGGATAGGTTGATCACCCCGTAAATATGAGCGAGTCCTGAAAGATCAAGCTCGTTTCTGGCCGGGTTCCAGTAGAGTTCATCCGGCCCGGATGGCGGGCAGCGGACGAGCTTGATGACCCGATGGCCGCCTGTGGTGAGGAAGGGAACCAGGTTTTGGCCTATGAGGCCGCTGGCACCACTTATGACAATGGTCAGCGGCTTTGCGGGAGCATTATGGTGCATGGCCAGATCATTTTGGAGCATATGGTGGCGATAGCGGAAGGATTGCTCCAGCTGCCTGTGGATTACTCCCTGCAGCAGGTCCCCTATCCTGCCCCCTGGCAGTTCGTAGCTAATATCATCCACCAGGGCTGACTGCTGTTCTTTTTCCCCCGGATAAAAATTATGGGTGTGGATGAAGGATTTGAACGGCCCTTTAAGCTGCATGTCTGTGAAGGAGACGTTTTTTTCATAGCCCGTATGGCGGGAGATCCAC
>JAQIBE010000283.1 GCA_027859235.1 Desulfobulbaceae bacterium | reverse complement strand
AATGTTGGGTGGGATACGTAATGAGAATATTATCTGGAATACAACCGTCTGGTAAGCTGCATGTTGGAAATTATTTCGGCATGATGAAACCGATGATTGAGAATATGGGGCGCGGTGAGTTGTTTGCCTTTGTGGTTAACTTCCATGCCCTGACTTCTGTTCAGGATCGGGACCGATTGGCACAGGATACCCTTGAGGCCGCAGCCGATTTTCTGGCCCTTGGCCTCGACCCGGAGCAATCCGTGTTTTGGGTGCAGTCGGATGTGCCCGAGGTTACTGAACTTATGTGGTATCTTTCCTCTGTGACGCCCATGGGGCTTCTTGAGCGCTGCCATTCCTATAAGGATAAGGTGGCCAAGGGTATTCTTTCTTCCCATGGTTTATTTTCTTATCCAGTGCTTATGGCGGCGGATATCCTTCTGTTTCAGGCTGAAGTTGTGCCTGTTGGCAAGGATCAAAAACAGCATCTGGAAGTGGCGCGGGATATTGCCATTAAGTTTAATAACACCTTCGGCGAGACATTTGTTCTGCCTGAACCGCAAATTTCTGAGAATCTGGCCACAGTTCCCGGTACTGATGGCGCTAAGATGTCAAAGTCTTATGGTAATACCATTGGTATTTTTCAAACAGCAAAACAGTTGAAAAAGAATGTGATGTCTATTGTCACTGATGCCGCAGCCATTGAGGATGTTAAAGATCCTGATGCATGTAATTTGTATAATATCTTCAAGATATTTGCACCGGCTGAACGTACGGCTGAAGTTCGTGATTTATACCTGAATGGTGGCGCTGGTTATGGATATGTGAAGCTCGAGCTTGTGGATATTCTCTGGGAATATTTTCGTGAAGCACGGGCAAAGAGGGACGAGCTGGTGGGGGATCAGGGTTATTTGCGAGAAGTTCTTGCTGCTGGTGCTGTAAAGGCACGGTCCCATGCCGCAAAGACTATTGATCTTGTCCGTGATAAGGTTGGCATTAAATACTGAAAAAGTTATTCGTGTACGTTAGGGCCGGTAAGAATGTTGACTGTTTGTTACGGCCCCTTATGCAGCTAAGGACATCTCATTGGCCAGGTTATTTTGTTACAATTGCTTAGTATAAAAGGGTAGGGAGAATATGGACAGGAGAGCGCTTATACAACAGGTGGTTGATCGTGTTGTGAATTGTTACGATAAGCATGGGTTGTGTTGTTCTGAGTCAGTTATGGTGGTGATGAATCGAGTTTTTGCTGGGGGTCTTGCTGACCGGGCCGCTCTGCAAATGGGGGCTGGTTTTTGTCATGGTATTGGTGGTGCCGGTTGTAGTTGCGGCGCTCTGACCGGTTCAGTGATGATGTTGTCTACTTTCTTAGGGCATCATCAAAAGGGCGGTTTGACAAAGAGGGAGTTTCAGGGAATCGTCAAATGTTTGCATGATGATTTTCGTAAGAAATTTGGCTCAACCTGTTGTCGCGTTTTGTCTAAGAAAGTCAAGGGTGATAAGAAGGCCCACCATGCCAATTGTCTTATGTTGACGAAGGGCGGGGCAGAAATGGCAGTGACATTATTGCTGAAATTCCGTCCAGATGTGGCCGATGGTATTGATGAACTTTTTCTGAAAAATCGGGAGCATCCCTTAACGCCCTTAACGGGTTAATCCTCGTCTTCATCAGCTTTCCGCATGCCTTCCATAAGGATCATCATGAAATTGCCAAGTTGCTCACGTCCTTCATCCTCTTTGGCCATTCCGGGTTCAAAGTTAAATGTGCCCTCGTGCTGAACTAACATGGCAAAAATGGCTGGCAACCCACTGAGGTCTGTAAATTCTGCTCTGATAAATTCACTATCTTTAAACACCGCAAATCCTGTTGTTCCTTTAAACTCAAATTGAACAATGCCATTTTTTTCACTAATATTAATGGATTGGAATACTTCAATGACAGAAAGGGCACTCAGGTTGCCTTTGACACCGGTAAGGCTGTCCTGGTCTGGTTGGGGTGAACAAATGGGTTCGAAATTGCTTTCATCGGTACGTTTAAATTTGATGAGTCCTGTGCATCCACCACATCCGTGTAAAACAGAGGTGTTTGGAGCATCTTTGCTGATTAATTTGAAGAGAAGCTGTGTGAGTTCTCTTGTGAGGATGAGACAGGTTGTTTTTCCAGGGGAAATTCAACGGTTTTATCATTGAGTTTGAAAAACTCCCCTTTGGCATAAATGGGGCAGTTAAGCTCATCGACAATTTTAAAAACAGCAGAGAATGGTTCCATTAATGTCACGATCTGTAGGTTCTGTTGCCAGTAACAAGGACGCTCCTAACCTTGTATTGGCTACAAAAAAGTGGTAATCATGCTAATAATAGCATGGATTTGGGTTGCAATAAAAACGATTTCGTTCGATGCTAAAAATATCCAGTAATATCATCGGGTTTACTGGCAAAAATCAGTTGTTAAAGGATTGAGATTATACCATGAGTGAGAGTTCTGAGCGTCTCGAAGACGAGTATGCTGAAATTCAGAGTTGTTTTAAGGATCACCCACAGATTTCTGTAGTCTCGACAGAAGGTTCACCCGTGAATCAATATGTTATTGAATATCGGGTGAACGGGTTGGTGCAATTGGATGACGGTGAAGTTGTTCAATCTGATCAACATCGTGTAGAGTTACGTCTCTCTTTTGGTTTCCCTCATTTTCCACCTAATTGTAGACCGTTAACTAAAATTTTCCATCCAGATATAGATCCCTCAGCGATTAAAATAGCTAACTATTGGAATGAGTCAACACGGTTGTCAGAGCTGATTCTGCAAATTGGCAGGATGATTTGTTGGCAGGTGTATTCAGTCAAAGATGGTTTTAATCAGACGGCGATCGATTGGCTCAATGAGAATAAAGATTCAGTGCCAATGGATATGATTCAGCAAGGGGATGACCCCGTATCAGGGGAGGAGCTCCCGGGTATTGATATTGATTTTTTGCCAGAAACACCATATGAGGCTGTATCTGTATCAGATTTAGAAACTCTTTCGGAGAATATATCTGAGACATCTTTAGCGGATGATTCTGGAACTATTGAATTTGAGCTGTCCGATGCAAATGACGAACCGTTTGAATTGTCATCGGCTGATGCTACTCCTACCGAAGAAGAAGATGGTGTCGCTGATGAAATTGATTTCAACTTTAATCCTTTGGTCTCTTCGGATGAGGTGGAGCTTAGTTTTACCGATTCCCCAGTTGAGCCAGAAGATGCACCCTTAGAATTACACCTTGAAAATGAAGATATAACGCCTGTTGAAAAAGAGAATTTTAACTTTGTTGCTGCAGGTGCAGACTCTGCCGATATAATTCTTGAGGATGTGGTGCTCGATGAAGATGATTCCACGCCTTCTTTTCCCGAAAGTTCTGAGGAGGATATTGATGTTGATCTTGCAGCGGTTGATGTTGATTATGATATCCTCAACGGAATGGTTGCTCAGCATAATTATTTTGCTGCGCAAAAAAAGCTGGCATCTCTGGCACCTGAAAATAAAAGTACAGCCTCCTCTGCGTTGCAGCTCCTGGTTGAACAACGTGTTGAAGAAGCGACTGCTGTATATTGGGAAGCAAAGAATCTCGAAAGGGAGGGGTTGCTTGAAGATGCTGCGCATAAATTTGAGTCTGTTTTAGATTTGGTTAATGATTACCCCGACCTGGAAGTTGATATAGCGCGGGTTCGTGATGCACGGGCAGAAGCAAGTGCCACGACTCTTTCTGCAAGTAATCTTTGTTTGGAAAACTCAGATTTCGAGCCTGCACAAATTAAAGATATGATGCTTACGGAGACCGTCGTTTCTCCCCCCGGGGGACCAGATCAAAGTTCTGCCGTGCCGCCAAAGAAGAAAAGGCCAAAGACGTCAAAGGTAACGAAAAAAAAGGGCGAGCCTCCTGTTAAGCGAAAGCAGAACAAATCCCTCATCTTTGCCGTAGCAGGTTTACTTATTGTTCTTGTCTCGGCTGGGTGGTTTTTCGTTGAGTGGCGGTCTTTCTCTCAGGCTGAGCATAAATGGGACGAGATCACTGGTCTTCTTGAAAAAAATGAGTATGAGCAGGCCAAAGAGGAATGCCGGGAGATTCGCGTGTTATTGTCTCGTGTAAAAATTATCATGGGCACCGGCAAAAAAGAGATTCTTGGGCGAGTTGATGATTTGTTAAAATCAGAACATTTTCTTGAAGGTCTTGAGGGGAAAACTCTATATCAGGGCAATTATATTTCCAAACGAGCCCACCGCGCTTATGTGGATATTCAGGACCTCGTTGCAGAGGCTGAACGCCGTGGTGCTTTGTCAAAATGGCAAGAATCGGCAGAATTGTACGGTAAGGCTTTTGCTATTGCTCAGGCCAATAAGGAACGTTTGGATGTGAAGTTTTATGATGAGCTGCTGGTCGATTTCAACAAAGCAACTTTTACAAATCTTGTAAGTCTCGGTAAAAAAGCGTTTATTAATCGTCAGTGGCCCCAGGCTATTGAAAAGTTTGAAGCTGCTTTGAAAGTCTATCAGGGAGATGGTGTAACTGCTCCTGCGAGGACGGCAGATGTTAATCGTGATCTGCAACGGGCCCGGTTTTCTCAATATGTGATAGAGGGGGATAACGCCTTAAAATTAAATGATTTCAGTACGTCTGCAGAGAATTTTGCCAAGGCGTATGAGCTTGCTCAAGATCATAATCTGATTACTGCTGAAAATAGACAGAAGGTGTTGGTTAAGCTCAAGCAAAGTTCATTGATTAAAATTATGGATGATGCTGAACAGTATGTCGCCCAGAAGCGCTGGGCTGAAGCAGTGAAATTATATACCCAGGTAAAAAAGTATACCATGGACGGCTACCCGCTCGTGGGTATGAGTGTTGCAGAGTCTCGGAAGCGGGTGGAAGGTCTTTTGGTTTCAACCAAAATTGACATGGAGCGGGGAATTATTGCCAAAAAACAAGAGGCCCAACAGTATACAGCCGTAGAAGAGGCCTATGATCGTATTCTTCTGACTATAGATGAATCATCTGTAAAAAATCAGCCGTCATTTAAAAAGTTGAGAAGAAAGATTGAGGAAGATAGAGAAAAGGTTCACCTCAGGGCTATGGTTGATAAGCATCTAATGTACTTGCGAGGGAATTATCGCTCTATTGTTGCAGAAAATTTTACGGGTGTCAGGGTCAAGGCGCTTTCAAAGCCTAAGGTTGTTTTCTTAGGTCAGAAAGAGCGAACTTTGATTTTTAAAATACAATGCCGGGAACAACGGGAATCAAAATATTATACCTTGGAGTTAATCTATCAGTATGACCTTGATCTCGAGCAGTGGGGGTTGCCGGAGAGGTGAATTCTGTTTGTTTGAGAACAGAAAATCACGAATTGGGTTTGCTGGTGTATGCATGATGCAACTTTATAGCTACAACCATTAGTTGTCTTATAATTGTTTAAACTGATAGCCCTGTCTTGCAAGTAACTCTCTGACACTGCCTTCTCCAACGAGATGAGCTGCCCCCACTATAATTAATGTTGTCTGGTTTTGTTGATGCAGTTGTTTGATTTTGGTAAGCCAGTTTCTATTGCGTTGTAACAAGAA
>JAQIBE010000123.1 GCA_027859235.1 Desulfobulbaceae bacterium | reverse complement strand
TGCAGTTCACCAATGGTAATACGAAAACCACATGCGGCTGCGGTCAAAGCTTCAGCCTGGCCGGTTTTCCGAAAATCGAAGGCGGCCCGTGTCATAACTAAAACCGGCCATACCGTCCTGAACCGGTTGACTCAGCGTTACTCAGCAGGACTCCCCTGGTCTGCCGAGTAATGCCCAAAGCCGCAAAAATATAGTTGAGCCCATGAATGGACATTTCAGGAAAAAAGCAGTCCAGATTTTTTGAATTTCAAGGACTCCTTTGAGCCGCAATAAAGAGGTCTGTTCGGCCTGTCTTTTCATCCGCAAAAGGATACAATCCATGATTTCACGAAGCTGTCTCAGCGTTCTCCTTGCCCTTCTCCTCTCCGGTTGTGCCGGTACGCCCCAATGGAATAGCGAGATGCCTTACCCGCCGGACCAGGAACCCCAGGTGGGTGATATTCTCCATGTAGCAACGGGTCTTTATGTCAGTGAGACGCAGATGCTGGAGAATGCAGGACTTAATCCCCTTGTATATGTGGGGGAAATCCACGATAACCCGGCCTCACATCGGCTGCAGCTTGCAGTCTTACAGACCATGGCCACCCGTTATCCCGGCCAGGTGGTTATGGGCATGGAGATGTTCACCGTTAATCAGCAGGACGTTCTGGATCGCTGGCTGACAGGCTCCCTGACCGAAAAGGAGTTTTTACGGGAGAGCCGCTGGTTCAGCGAGGGATGGGGCTCAGATTTTGCCTATTACCGCGACCTCCTCGTATTCTGCCGCGACCACAACATTGCTATTATCGGTCTGAACATCGATAAGGAGATGGGGAGCCAGGTCAGCATGGCACCCCTTGCAGAGCTGAAACCGGAACTCCGGAACCAACTGCCGGAAATGGATTTAACCGATCCCTATCAGCGCGCCATGGTGGAGGCCATGATCAAGGATCATGCGGCCGGCACCACGATGGTGGACCGTTTTCAGCGTCGCCAGACCATCTGGGATGAAACCATGGCCCAGTCGGTTGCCGACTATATGCACCGTCATCATGGCATGCATATGCTGGTTGTCGCCGGTGGTTGGCATGTCGATTATGGTTTTGGCATCCCGCGCCGCGTCTTTCGCCGTCTGCCCCTGGCTTACACCATCATCGGCAGCAGAACCTTAAAGGTCCCTGAGGAGAAACTGCAGCAATTAATGCATGTCACCATGCCAAAATTTCCCATGGTCCAGGCCGACTATCTGGTCTATCAGGAGTATGAACTCCTCAAGAAAAAAGGGGTCCGTCTGGGCGTTCTGCTCGATGATCAGGATGAAGAGGACGGGGTGCGGGTGATGGAAGTTATGCCGGGTTCAGCGGCGGAACTCGCAGGTATTACCACGGAGGAACGGATCATCATCTTTGACGGCGTGACAATGGCGGATAACTTAGATGTAATCTACGCCGTCAAGAGCAAGTCACCCGGCGATACCGGCCAACTCGTAATCAGAGGAGCTGCAGGCGAGCGCACCGTTGCCGTCACCTTTGGGGCCGACAAGCACAAACACCACCCCAGATAAAAGAGGACGATGGCCGGGTCTGAACAGAACAGGTCTTTCATCCTGAGGTGTCCCGGATTATCGTCACGCCCGCCGTTTTAAAGGGCGGGGAATTCTATCTTGATCGATTCCTTGCCCGGTTTGCGCTTGATTATGACCTTCAACTCAAGATCGCCGCTGCGAAGTCCCAGGGCCAGGGGCATCTCACCCTTATCAGCCTCGATATGGAGAATAGACCGAAGCATCTCCACCATTTTCTCAAACAGTGCAGGGGTAGGTGACGGCAGGGTAATCTCTGTCTCACCTTTCATCTTGACCGTGAGTTTGTCGTCCTTCCTCTTCACGGTAAGTTGGCTAACCTTTTCCGTGATGCTGTACATGATGGCCAGGGCGAGGTATTTCACCGCGCTTTCGTCCACATCGGCAAGGTCCCTGGTGGCCATGTCATGCAGTTGTTTCTTGAAATCTGTCTCCAGATAACAATCACACATTTCCTGAAGTTTCAGATGATAATTTCTGTCAGCTATTTCCATGGTTTTCTCC
>JAQIBE010000102.1 GCA_027859235.1 Desulfobulbaceae bacterium | reverse complement strand
CGCTGACGACTCACCGCAGCCTTGATGAGATTGCCAAAAAAGGTGCCGGCAAAACCGATCACCACCAAACCGAACCCGAGAACCATAACGCCCCCACCGCCCTTGGAATTACGGGAACGGGGAGAAAAGCGGAGGATGGAATAACCGATCAGACCAAGGAGGAGGATGCCGTGCAGGATGCCCATGAGGCGGATATTGAGACGCATATCACCGTTGAGGATATGACTGAACTCATGGGCAATCACCCCCTGCAGTTCATCCCGGGAGAGTTTCCGGATCGCCCCCCTTGTCACACCGATCACCGCATCACTGGTCGAATAACCCGCGGCAAAGGCATTGATCGCCGATTCATCGAGAAGATACACCGGCGGCACCGGGGTTCCGGCGGCAATGGCCATCTCTTCAACCACATTCAGGATGCGCTGTTTATCCGGATCCCCACTGTCAGCGACAATGAGCTGGCCGTTCATCAATTCAGCAATGCGGGCCCCGCCGCCGGACAGACTCATCACCTTATAGAGGCTGCCCATGACGATGAGACCGATAACCCCGCCCCCCACCAGAGTAAAGATCTGCCAGTCAAAGGGCTGGGGGGTCACACTCCTGGTGTTGAGATACCCGAAAGCAAACATCACCAGAAGATTGGTGAGCAGGACCATCGACACCACCGCCAGGGTGAAAAAGATCACGAGCTTCGTGGTATTATGGCGGGCAACATCCTGGGAGTGAAAAAAATCCATGACCTGTACCTAGAAGGAGACTTTCGGTGGTGCCTGAATTTGGGCGCTGTCTTCAAACTCCAGCAGGGTGGCATCCTGCCCGTGGCCGAACATGCCTGCCAAGATCACCGGAGGGAAGGACTGCTTGAAGATGTTATAACTCATGGCCTGATCATTAAAGGCCTGACGGGAAAAGGCCACCTTATTCTCGGTGGTGGTCAACTCTTCACTCAACTGCATCATATTCTGATTGGCCTTGAGGTCTGGATAGGCCTCCATGACCATGGAGAATTTGGCCATGGCCCCGCCCAAGACCCCTTCAGCCCCGGCCAGGTCGGCAACCGCACCGGCATTAGACGGATCAGACGCGAGGGCAGCTAAACCGTTGGCCGCAGCATTACGGGCAGCAATGACCGCCTCAAGGGTTTCTCTCTCATGCTGCATATACCCCTTGGCCGTTTCCACCAGATTTGGGATGAGATCATAGCGGCGTTTAAGCTGAACCTCGATCTGGGCAAACGCATTCTTATAACGATTGCGCAACTGCACCAACGTATTGAAGATACTCACAGCCCAGAGGCCAACTCCCCCCAAAATTACCAGAAAAACAATCAGTGAAATCGTCATCCATTTCCCCCCATAAGGTTTACGGCCGGGTCCCTCACATCCTCCCCGGCCATGTTAAGGTCCAGCACCACCTACCCCTCTTCCACCTCCTGCAGCATCTCATCAATAATATCCAGTCCGCCCTGCCAGAACTGAGGATCATTCAAATCAATACCGAAGGGTTCAAGCAGCACATAGGGGGAAAGACTGCCCCCCTGACTGAGGAGATGGGTATATTTCGAGACAAAAGACGCCCCTTCCTTTTTATAGAGGCTGTACAGGGCAAGCACCAGCAGCTCACCAAAGGCATAGGAGTAGACATAGCCCGGAGAATGGAGGAAGTGGGGAATATATGACCACCACATCCCGTAATTATCCGTCAGGGTCACGGAATCACCAAACATATCCTCCTGACTCTTCTGCCACATCTCGCTCAGACGATCACTGGACAATTCCCCCTCCTCACGCCTCCCAGTATGCATCATATCTTCAAAACGGTTCATGGACACCTGCCTGAACACCGTGGCAAAGATGGACTCCAACTTCTGACAGATAAAGGCCTTGCGCTCAGCAGGATCAGCCAGACTCTCAAGCTGGTTATGAAAGATAAGGAGTTCGGCAAAGACCGATGCGGTTTCCGCCAGCACCAGGGGGGTATCTGAATTATAATAACCCCGCCCACTGGCAAGGTATTGATGCACCCCGTGACCCAGTTCATGGGCCACGGTTGACACGTCACGGATATTGCCGGTGTAATTCACCAACACATAGGGGTGGACATCGGGAACTCCAGGGTGGGCAAAGGCACCGCTGCTCTTGCCTTCCATGATGGGGGCGTGAATCCACTTGCGGTCAAAAAAGAGGGCGGCAATCTCAGCCATCTTGGGGGAGAATTTACGGAACCCGTCAAGCACCATGGTCTTGCACTCATCCCATGGGACCAAGACATCCGGCAGATTTTCCAGGGGGGCATAACGGTCATAATCGTATAATTCATCGACCTTGAGGAGGGATTTTTTCACCCTATAATAACGCTGGACCATATCATAACGACCGGTCACCGCGTGCACCAGGGCATCAACCGTTTCCCCCTCAATCTCATTGGACAGGTTCCGGGAGGTCACCCAGGAGGGATAGCTGCGCAGCCGATCGTTGATCATCTTATCGGCCAGAAGGGTATTGAAAATATGGGTCAGGATGTGGAGCTGGGACTGCAAACCATCGGTCAACTCCTGGGCTGCAAGCCTGCGTACCTCCCGGTCAGCATGATACATGTCAGACAGCACCTCTTCCTCGGTGCGTCCCTGTTCGCCGAACTTGATATGGGCCATCACCTTTCCAAACAGACTCGTCCAGCTGGAACTGCCCACCGGTCCCAGTTCAATGAGGAGGGTTTCCTCAGCCTGGGACAACATATGGTCTGCATAACGGCGGATAGTGGCCAGGTAATGATGAAAATCGCCAATCTCTTCAGCACTGAGAAGGGTATCCGCCTTATCCTGATCCATCTTTGACCATTCCAGATCAAAGAACACGGTTTCCCGGCCAATGCGGCTGGCTGCTTCGGTGATCTCCTGGAGAAAGGCGGTCGCCTTGTCGTCCTTCACCTGGGTTGCATAATCCAAAAAGGCAAAGGTAGCGACGCGGCCAAGATTATAAGAAACCCGCTCAAGTCGCCGTACAGTTCGGGCGAGAACCGCCGGCTCCAAGGTGTCCAGCTTACCAGCAAAGATCTCTTTGAGCAGCGTGGCCTCCTCCTCACAAAAATAAAGGTCATCGCCAATCTGCGGATCTTCGCGGGACTCATAGAGATCCTGAAGGTTCCACTGAACCTCTGCGGTACCAAGTTTCTCGTTCAACTCTTTCGACATAATTTCCATCCTTAAAATATATGATTATTTGCCTGGATGAACTGCTAAGCAATCCATTTTTTCACCCCATAGGCCACCATGAAAAATACAAAATTCACCAGGACAATGGCGGCACCAGCCGGAACATTGGCGATAAAGGCCAGGATAATACCAGAAACAACAGAGAGCAGGGCAAAAGATACGGCTAGAAGCAGGGCTTTTTTGAACCCCTGACAGATCTGCAGCGCGGTGACAGCAGGAAAGATGATGAGGCTTGAAACCAGCATGGTGCCCACAACCTTTATACCGAGAATCACGGTAAGGGAGGTCAGCAGCACCAGGACATGATTGACCCGCTCCGTATTAATCCCCAAAACCTGGGCAAATTCTTCATCAAAGGTCATGGCAAACAGCTCCTGATAATGCATGGCAACCAGGCCTAACACCAGGATAGACAAGATAACAGAGGCCCAGGCCTCCCCATGGGACACCGCCAGAATATCACCAAAGAGATAACTGAACAAATCCACATTAAAACCGGAGCCGAGGCTGGCCAGGGTAATACCCACTGCCACACCAATGGCGGAAACCAGACCGATGGCCGCATCACCATACATATTGCCCTGTTTAGCCAGCTGTAAAATCCAGAATGAGGCAAATACGGCCATGGGAACGGCCACATACATGGGATATATGCCCAGCATCAGGGCCAGACCTATGGGGGCGAGGGAAAAATGGGCCAACCCTTCACCGATCAGGGATAAGCGCCTGAGCACCAGAAAGACACCCAGCACCGCACAGCAGATACCAACAAATGAACCTGATATAAGTGCCCGTTGAATAAAGCCGTACTGCAGCCCCTCTATGAGTTGTGACATTGTTTCCATGCTTAGTTCGCTTATTGAAGGTTATTGAGACTGTGCACCTGTGAGTAAAAAGCAACAGAACAGTTTCAACACCTCGTCATTAATGTTGATGACACATCAAGTGCTGGGACGAATCGCCAAAATAGCGGGACATAGCCTGCGAGTGGCAAAAATCGGCAAAATTCCCGTAAAAGATAAGGCTATGATCCAGATAGAGCATCTTTGAGGCGTACTGGCCGATGGTCCCGCTGTCATGGGTGATGAGTAAGATCGTGGTACCCTGCTCCCGATTTAGGCGGGAAATCATGGTATAAAACTGTTCCCGGGTTTCAGGGTCAAGGGCTGCGGTGGGCTCGTCAAGAATTAAGATGGCAGGTGTTGCCACCATGGCCCGGGCCAGCAGAACCCTCTGGGACTGGCCGCCGGAAAGGTTGCCGATCTGCTCCCCATACAGCTGGCCAATATCAAGGAGTTCGAGAATGGCTGCAACCTGTTGCCAATCCCTCCCTGACAATGAGCGGGGGAAGGATTTTGTCCCCAGTAAGCCGGTTGAAACCACCTCTGCCACTGAAGCGGGAAAGGCCTTATTGGCGATGGTTGTCGCCTGGGGCAGATAACCGATTTCCTGCCACTGGCGGAAACCAGCAACAGGCTTGCCCATAATTTCAATGGAACCTGACTCCAGCTCCAGCAGGCCAAGCATGGTCTTAATGAGCGTTGTTTTACCGGAACCATTAGGTCCGACAATACCGACATAATCACCCGGTTCAATCGCAAAACTTATATTCTCCAGGGCCAGTGACTGGCGATAGCGGACACAGAGATTTTCAGCAGCTATTATGGACATACGAGCCCCTGTTGCAGACGTTGAAGGTTGTCTTCCATAAGCGAAAGATAGGTCGCCGATTCCATTTCATCCTTAGAGACATTATGCACCCCATGGAGCAACAACAGTGTACAACCTGTCTCTTCAGCAATAATTCGCGCCACCTTCGGATTTATAAGCTCCTCATGATACACCGCAGTACCCCCTGTTTTCTGCATGGTCTCGATCAGGGTGACAATGGATCTGGGGCTCGGTTTTCCATCTGCAGAAAAACCAGGATAGGCTGAAACAGCCTTTAAGTCATAGCGGTTTATAAAATGTCCAAAGGCAAAATGCCCCCCCGAAATAATGGTGCGCCGGGCGCAACCTGCAAGCCCGGTACGAATTGCAATATCCAGGTTTGTGAGTTTTTCAAGATAGGCCTCAGCGCGCGCACTATAGCCCTCCGCATGGGCAGGATCAGCTCGGCTGAAGGCCTGTCCGATCCTCGCAACCATGATTTTCGCCTGCAGGGGATCAAGCCAGAAATGCGGGTCGACACCATTATGACCATTATGCTCATGCTGATCCCCCCCTGTGAGCAGACCTGAGCTCAAATCCACCACCCTCACCCCGCTGTCAATACTGCGCAGCAGCTTATGCACCCGGGGCTCCATGACAGAACCGGTATAGAGCAGAACAGCAGCCTGATTAATCCGAATAATATCCCTTGGGGTGGGGGAAAAGCCATGGGCCTCCACACCCGGGGGCAGGAGCTGGGTGAGTTCTACACGATCACCGCCAATTGCTCTGGCAAAATCATAGGCTGGAAAGATCGACGCCACCACCTGCAGTCTCTGCTCCCCTGCCGCTGCCTGAAACACGAGGACGTTAACAATCCATACCGTGGTTAAGATACCTGTAATAACGGTTTTCAGAACAGGAGTTCCAGGGCCGGAAACAGGGCAAAACGATTTTTTCAAGGTCATAGGTTTCAGGCCGTGGAGAGAAAGATTTAACGCTTAGATAACACAACTTTAGTTATACGTGAGGTTTTCTGGGAAAGCAACCAACTTAGTCCAGCCCCTACCAAAACAGTCCGCTGGTCCTGACCATTAACACCACTCCACCTGCTGTGCAGGGTAAAAGGGTAAATAACCGGTAGCAGTTGGCGAATATTGACTTCCCCCGCAAACTTAAGTATTCTGTTCTCAACAATTCAGATGCTTTTAGCAAAGCTTAAAAGGGAACCCAGTGTGAATCTGGGACGGGCCCGCCGCTGTAACTGGGGATGATTTTTGCACCATGTCACTGACTTTTTATAGGTTGGAAAGACGCAAAAAGAAGATGATCCAGAAGTCAGAAAACCTGTCTGAATCTAATAGGAAAGTAACTGTCTTCGTGGACCAAAGACATCACTATTCGCGGAAAACAGGGAATCCCCGAATCAATTTTATTTGGTTCGGGGATTTTTTTTGAACTCCCCCGGCCAAAAGGAGTTTACCCATGCGTATTATCGGTGAAGATTTACACCTCATGAACCCGGCAGTTGTCCAGGCCGTCAGCAACCGTGATGAGAAAACCATCCTCAAGATGGCCCAGGCCCAGGTGGATGGCGGGGCAAATTGCCTTGATCTCAACCTGGGGCAAAACAGAGTCCTCGGCAAGCTCACACCGTGGATTATTGAAACCATTCAGGCCCATTTTGACATTCCCTTCTTACTCTCAAGCCACGTCTTAAAGCAGCAACGCGCCCTTGAGATCCACCAGGGCGTTGCCACCATTAATGCTGTGACGGCAAACCCTGCAGAATTACCCGGGGCCATGCAGACGGCAGCCATGTTTGGCGCCAACCTCGTGGTACTCCTCGTAAGCCCAGCTCTTACCCCCACGGATGTGAACGGCAGACTGGAGCTGGCAATGCAGGTCATGGATATTGCCGAACACGAAAACTTTCCCCTGGAACAACTCTACCTCGACCCGCTCATAACCTGCCGTCCTGATCCGGCCTCAGTCATGCTCAGCGCGGGTCTGCCCGACACCCACACGGCTGTGGAATCCATCCGCTTTCTCGGTGAACTCAGCAATAGGCGCATGCAGACCATTCTCGCCCTCAGTCAATCATCCATGTGCATGATGCCGGGAACCCGCTCCGCTTTCCATTGCCAGCTCCTGCCTCTGCTTGCTACCGCAGGACTGGATGCCATTATCATGAATTGCCGGGATAAACCCTTAATGGCCGTGGCTCGAAATAGTCCCGGGCTTGCCCAGGCCGCCTGAAGCTGAATGAAGAAAGTCGTGCAAGAGATGCAAACAATCCTCGTGCACGACTTTTTCAAACGCTTATCCTGTTCCTCTATGCTATTCTAGAATTTTACCAACTCTATTTTCAAAAGAAAGGGTCTTATGCGCATAGCCATCCTCGCGGACATCCACGCCAACTACCAGGCCCTTCAGGCCGTTCTAGCCGATATAGACGGGCAAAACATTGATGATATTATTTCCCTCGGGGATAATGTCGGTTACGGGCCCCAGCCGGACGAGGTCGTGCGCACCTTAATGGCACGGGAAATCTTTTCCGTTACCGGAAACCATGAACTGGCACTGCACGACAAACGCTATTACAAACGCTTAAACTTCACCACCCAGGATTCGCTTGACCTGACCCGGGATCTTCTCAGCGCAGAGACCCTCGCCTGGTCCATCGCGCTGCCGACCCATACCGTCCGTTACGGAGCACGCTTTGTCCACGGCTCACCCCCGGATTCACCAACCCAGTATATCGTCAACCCCACCCCTAATAAAATTAAGCGGCTGCTGGCAAGCTACCCTGAACAGTTCTGCTTTTACGGCCACACCCACAATATGGAGATGTTCATCCGTGAAGAGGCGAGCGGTACGATTTACAAGGCGCATTTAAACGTCAACACCTACACCCTTGTCGAGCAGAACCGCTACCTCATCACGCCGGGCTCGGTGGGGCAACCCCGGGACTGGCTGAACCGCAAGGCCAAATACGGCATCTGGCAGCTTCCCGAAAATACGCTTGAAATACGGGGTCTCGACTACGATGTCACAACCACGATACGGTTGTTAAATAAAAGCAACTTCCACTCATCCAATGCCGCCAGGTTGGGGGACTGAAGCCATGAAACAGATCGGCCGCTATGAAATCATTCGAAAACTCGGCAAGGGCGGCATGGGCTCGGTGTTCAAAGGAATCGTGCCCATCATCGACAAGGTGGTGGCGATCAAACTCCTTGACCCCTTTGAAACCATGCTTGATATTCTCGGCGCGGAAAAATTACGGGAAATCTTCCTGTACGAAGCCCAAACCATGGCGGCCTTGCGCCATCCCTCCATCGTCCAGGTCTGGGATTACGATGAAGATGAGCAGGGACGCCCCTTTATTGTCATGGAGTATCTCTGCAATAATCTTGGCGACATGATCGGCGAGCATTTTCTTGTGGAAGAATCCTCCCGGATTATTCAGCCGGAAAAGGTTATTGATTACGGGCAGCAGATTCTCGTTGGCTTGTCCTATCTCCATCACAACGGTATTGTCCACCGGGATATCAAACCCTTTAATATTCTGGTGGCCGACGACGACACCATCAAGATCTGTGATTTCGGCATGGCCCTGGTGGAGGGCGTTTCCTTTAGCGGCCCGAGCATGATGCAGATCGGCTCCCCCTATTACACCCCGCCGGAACAGAGTCGGGACCCGGAGTCTGTTGACGGGAGGGCGGATCTCTTTGCCACAGGAGTGCTCTTATACCGGATGCTCACCGGCAAACTACCCGGCATGCAATCGTTCTCGCTGTCCATGGTGAACCCCCTCTACGACCGGGAGTGGGATGATTTTTTCAGCAAAGCCCTGAGCTGGAACCCTGATGACCGTTTTGATTCCGCCATATCAATGCAGGTGGCCTTAACCAACCTCCACCTCAACTGGCAGGCACAACAAAAGAATAATCAACAGGAAACTCTAGCCACGGACCAGCGCATCAAGATCCGCTCAGAACCTGTCAATATCTGTGGAACCAAGGCCGCATCGCTCTTCGGGGTCAACACGCTGTTTCGCCCCCATATTGAAATAACAGGCAAACTCAGCCACGGGGACGAAACCATCCATGATCACACCACCAGCCTGATGTGGCAGAAAGGGGGCAGCCAGTATCCCGTTACCTGGAAGGAGGCGCTACACTATGTGGAAAAATTAAACGAATCAGGATTTAACACTACTTCTGAGTGGCGTCTGCCAACGGTGAATGAACTTCTATCCCTCTTCACCACCTTAACCCGACAAGGTGGGGCCAGTGGTTTTGATCCTGTAAAGAACAGACTTTGGAGTTGTGACAGCCATGGCCACCATGAGCGGTGGTATGTCAATTTTGATATGGGGTATACGGGCAATCAGGATATGAATTGCTTTAATTATATTCGAGCGGTATGCACCATATAAAATAGTACAGACTTAAGGGTATCTTGAAAAACTAGTTATTTTGTTTGAGAACAAGGAGCGGTGAAAATAAAAAACGCAGCATATTGGTCATATGCGAGTATTTTTCTTTTTACAGTGACGCCGTAATCGGA
>JAQIBE010000101.1 GCA_027859235.1 Desulfobulbaceae bacterium | reverse complement strand
GCCTCCTTGATGTCAAGGAGCTCCACATCCGGGTGGCTGGAGTGACAATAGGCCTGGCCCTGATCCAGATGCATGAAGGTCCCGCTGCGCTGTTTTTCTGTGGCGTCAAACCCCGCCATGAGCAACCCCTTTTTATCCTGTTGGGGGAGGTGGTGGGGATCCATGGACGCCGGACCACCGGGGACACGAAAATCAAAGGGGGACAGATCCAGCTCAGTCATGGTTCTCCTCCTGCACCATGAGCTGCGCCACCCCCTGACCATAGCCATACTGCCTGATATAGGCCAGGATACGGCGGGGGTCACCATGATAGCAGAGCCGTTCCCCATGGAGGATCACCCCCCTGTCACTGTCAATATAATCGAGAATATGGCCGGTATGGGTGATGATCAACCCGCTGACCCGGTGCCCGTCCCTCCCCTGCAGCATATCATGCAGACTGGCGCCGATGAGTGCCATATTCTCCAGATCCACCCCTGATTCCGGTTCATCAAAGAGAAGCATGGAGGGGTTCTGCGCCATGAGCTGCAGGAGCTCCGATCTCTTAATCTCACCGCCGGAAAAACCGGCATTGACATCCCGATCCAGCAGCCCTTCCATATTAAGACACCCTGCCAGCAGTTCTGTCTGCTGATCCCCCCGGTCCCGGCCGCAGAGCTCAACCAGATGGTGGAGGCTCAGACCGTGGATGGTGGGAGGGCGCTGGAAGGACATGCCGATGCCCAGCCTGGCCCTCTCATAGGGGGGAAGGTTTGTAATATTGCGCCCTCGAAAGTGAATACTTCCCTGGTCTATCACATACTCGGGCATGCCCATGATGGCCATGAGCAGACTCGTCTTGCCGGAACCGTTGGCACCGAAGAGAATGACGGTCTCCTCCTCCTCGATCTCCAGATTGATCCCGTTCAGGAGGAGATTCGTACCGACACGTACCTGCAGATCCTCTATGGTCAGCAGACTACCCATCAGGACCAGACCCCCTCTATTTCCGCACCGCATTGACCACACTTGCCGTCCGTCAGCCTGTTGCTTCTGATCTGAAAACCGTGGCGGGTGATCAGCTCACTCCCGCAGGCCGGGCAATAGGTGCACTCTCCCCCTTCACCCGGCACATTGCCCTCATAGACAAAATGCATCCCCTCCTCCAGACCGATCTCCCTGGCCCGACGCAGACTCCTCACCGGTGTCGGCAACCGATCCATCATCTTATAGGAGGGATAAAAGGCGGTGACATGCCAGGGTATGGCCGGATCAACATCCCTGATGAAGCGGGCGATCTGACGCAGCTCCTCATCCGAGTCATTCCAGCCCGGGATAATCAGGGTAGTGACCTCCACCCACACCCCGAGCTCGTGAAAGAGGCGGACATTCTCCAACACCGGTGCCAGTCTGGCCTTGCACACCTCATGGTAAAACTCCTCACTCATAGCCTTGATGTCGATATTGATCCCATCCAGCAGTGGGGCGAGATGACGGGTGACCTCAGGGCTCATATAGCCGTTGCTGACAAAGATGTTCTTGATCCCCTGCTCCCGGGCCAGAACGGCACAGTCATAGGCAAATTCATAGAAGATGGTGGGTTCCACATAGGTATAGCTTATGGATTGGCAGTCATGCCGGCGGGCTCCATCCACCACCTCCTCAGGGCTCCATTCAGCCCCGGCAATCCCATTTTCATGCTGCCGGGGATATTGGGAGATGTCGGCGTTCTGGCAGTGCTTACAGCGGAAATTACACCCCACGGTGGAGATGGAAAAGCTCCTTGAACCGGGCTGAAAATGGAAGAGGGGTTTTTTTTCCACCGGATCAACATGGTCCGCCACCAGGCGGCCGTAGACCAGGGAGTAGAGCGTTCCCTGACGGTTCTCCCGCACCCGGCAGATACCGCGCCCCCCCTCCCTGATGCGGCAATGATGATTACAAAGATTGCAGATCAGCTGCCCCTCATCCTCTCCCTGCTGATAAAATAAGGCCTCGTGCATGGTGGTCTCCTTGGATGAATCGATCCGGTATGGCAAACTACACCTGAATTAATATCCTTCTGTTAGCTTATGATGGGTTTGGGGTCGATGGCAAGGTACAAATCCGGCCCTGGACTGAAAATAATCACTTGCAGATTTACAGGACGACTTCTTATTTGCTATACCAAGGGATAGAGTCGCATATCACAGTGCCTCGGCGGTGTCCGTCAGGACTCCAAGAGTGCTATGATTTCATTAAGTTAGCAAATCCTTTACCCGGAGAGAGCGTATGAGTGATCAGCAATCCTTTACCAAGTATGAAAATGAGATCCTGCCCGAATACCGCCAGAAAATGAGTCAGGCCGAATCGACCGAGGATGTGAAGAAATTTTTTGTCTATTCCTGCCTGGATCTCCTGGGCCGTATCTTCTCGCCCGGGATGAGTTTTGAGTATGAGGATATCAGCCTGAACCCGGATGGGGAGGTTTGCTACACCCTGCACGACCGGCTTCTGGATTCAGCCGATTTCAGCGACGCCCTGAAGAACTCTGATCTGTCCAATATTCTCACCAGGCTCAGTGCACCTGCCGTCAATCGTTACCATCACCTGGACAAAAATCCGGCAAAGACCAATGCCAAAATCAGAGGCTAACGCCTGCGCCGAACAAACCGAACCATCGCCGACATCTGAACCGCCTTCTCCCGAAGGAGAAGGCGGGAATCGTGGAGATCCAGGGTGCTGGGCTATCCCACCGCTGCAGGTACTACCCCGGCAAAAATAGTTTTTTTGCCACTATTCATATTCAGATAAACCCGACCTTTATATTCTTTGGGAGATACATATATGGCTGGACCGCGTAGCCTTGTCCTGGAAATTCATAACCTCAGCGAACATCTATACCGCGTCCTTCAGGAGCAGGTGGGGGTTGAACTCACCGAACTTGTGGAGCATGTTTTTGATCTGGCCAAGGCGCGCCGGGCCGGAGATATAAGAGCGGCCAATGAGCTGGAAAAACTGGTGGCCGACCTTGATGAGCGCCAGGCCGAGGTGGTGCTGACCGCAGCGAGCCTTCGTTTTGATCTGGTCAACATGGCCGAAGATCGCCAGCGGGTGCGGATACTGCGTGACCGGGAGAGGCGCAGTGGCGACCGGCCCCGCCCGGACTCCATTGGCGCAGCCATCGCCTACCTCGGTGAAGAGGGTTATGGGGCTGAGCAGGTCCAGGGGTTTCTTGACAAGCTTTCTATCGAACCGGTCTTCACTGCCCACCCCACAGAGGCCAAGAGGCGGACGGTGCGTGCCAAGCTCAAGCATATCCAGCAATGTTTGGCTGAGCTCGACCAGCACGACCTCCTGCCCCGCGAGGAGCAGCGGTTGGAGGAGATCATCCACTGTGAAATAGTGGCACTCTGGCAGACCGAGCCCCATCGCCCTGAGCGGCCCACGGTCATCGAGGAGGTGGAACGCGCCCTCTTCTTCATGCAGACCCTCTGGGATGTGGTGCCCCGCCTTTATCAAGAGCTGGAAGAGGGCTTGGGTCGTTATTTCTACGGCAATATCTTTTCCACGACCCGATTCTTACATTTCGGTTCCTGGATCGGCGGCGATCGTGACGGCAACCCCTTTGTCACCAGTGAGGTCACTGCCCAGACCATTACCATTTTACGGCAGGCCGCCCTTGACGCCCACCTCCAGGAGTGCCGGCGGATGTACCAGAAGTTGAGCATGTCCATGCGCAAGGTTGGCGTCAATCAAGAGCTGGTCCGGCGACTTGCCGAGATGATGGAGCAGTGGCCCCAGATGCAGGCCCGGATTGATGAGGTGCCGGAACAGGAGATCTATCGCCGCTGGCTGCGGGCGGTTGAATGGCGGTTGCACCAGAGCAGGGTTGCCGTTCCTTTTGCTGAACCGCCGCCGGGGGCCTATCAGCGGGCGGCCGAACTGCTGGCCGATGTCGAGCTGGTCCGCCAGAGTTTATGGGACCATGATGCCCGAGAGGTAGCGGAGAGCACGGTGGCAAACTGGCTCTGCCGGATCCGGGTCTTTGGTTTTCACATGGCCTGCCTGGATATCCGCCAGGAGTCGGGTGATTATGAGCAGGTGGTGGCCGAGTTACTGGCCTGCCAGCAGCTCTGTGGTAATTATATGAATCTGGAGGAACAAGAGCGCCAGGCTGTACTGTGCCGCACTATGGGCACAGTACATCCCCTGGAGGATGCCACCCTCTCCGCCCAGACCCGGGAGACCCTGGCCCTATTTCGCTTGCTGGCCCGGACCGTTCACCTTTACGGACCTGAGGTTCTGGGTGGTCATGTCATCAGCATGACCCACCAGACAAGCCATGTCCTGCTGGTTCTCTGGCTGTTGCGCTGGGCCGCAGGCGAGGCGGGCGATCCTGGTTTGCTCGGGGTGGGGCCAGCCGGTATCGTGCCGCTTTTTGAGACCATTGCTGATCTCAAACGATCGGCCGCCATCATGGAGTCCCTTCTTGAAAACAAGCTCTACGATGCCCACCTGGCAAGCTATGGCAAGACCCAAACCATCATGGTGGGCTATTCCGACAGTACCAAGGACGGCGGCTATCTTGAGGCGTGCTGGTCGCTCTATCGCGGCCAGTCGGAACTCTATGACGTATGCAGGAGCCATGGGATAAAACCGGTCTTTTTTCACGGGCGCGGCGGCTCCCTGGGGCGTGGCGGCGGTCCGGCGGCTCGCAGCATAATGTCTCTGCCGCCCCACACCGTGGCCGGGGCCATCAGGATGACCGAGCAGGGCGAGGTTTTGGCGGCCCGTTATGATGATCCGGAAATTGCCTTCCGGCACCTGGAGCAGGTAACCGCGGCAACCATTCTGGTGGAGGCTGAAAAAGGCGAGCCGCCCCGGCAGGAGTGGCTGGATTGTATGGAGTCCTTGGCGGCAAGGGCCTATGAGGTGTACCGGGAGTTGGTGGAGCAGCCCGGTTTTGTCGACTATTTCCGCCAGACCACCCCCATTGATGAGATAGAGTCCCTGCCCATTGGTTCGCGGCCGGCGCGGCGCAAGCAGAATGTCCACAGCCTGGAAACCCTCAGGGCCATCCCCTGGGTCTTTGCCTGGACCCAGAGCCGGGTCATGATTCCGGCCTGGTACGGCCTTGGCACGGCCATGGTCGAGTTTGCCGCGGCCGATGAAGAGGGCTGGCAGAAATTAAACCGGATGTATCAGCAATGGGCCTTTTTCAAGGCAACGGTGGATAACGCTGAACAGGCCGTGTCCACGGCCTCGCCCAGCATTGCCCATATCTATTCCCAGCTCGCCGACAACAAGGAGCAGCGCCGGGTCATCTGGGATCTTCT
>JAQIBE010000294.1 GCA_027859235.1 Desulfobulbaceae bacterium | reverse complement strand
CATAAAGCGCCGGCAAGACAAAGAGGGTCAAGAGAGTTGCGGTGATAAGGCCACCGACAATGACGGTTGCTAAGGGTTTTTGTATTTCAGCCCCCACGCCATTGGACAGCAGCATGGGGATGAGACCAAGGGCTGAGGTGATAGCCGTCATCAAGACCGGGCGCAGGCGGGATACCGCCCCTGAAAACACCGCATCAGAAATTGACAACCCATCCGCCACGCGCTGGTTAATGGACTCGACCATAACCACCCCGTTTAAGACAGCAACGCCAAACAGGGTAATAAAACCTACCGAGCTTGGCACCGAGAGATACTGGCCGGAAAGGTAAAGCGAAAAGACGCCGCCAATCACTGCCAGTGGCACGTTGACCAGAATAAGCATGGCCTGACCCACCGAGCCAAAGGCAAAATAGAGCAATAAGGCGATCAGGGCCAAAGAGACGGGCACCACAAGGGCCAGACGCTTTTGAGCTCGTTGCTGGTTTTCAAACTGACCGCCGATATTCACAGAATACCCCGGTGGCAGATCCACCTGCTCAGCAATGGCCTGGCGGATATCAGTAACGACGCTGCCCATATCACGGTCTTTGACATTGGCCTGAATAACCACGCGACGCTGGACGTCATCCCTGCGGATCTGGGGAGGTCCGGACTCAATGGACACCTCTGCCACATCACCCAAGCGAACCTGTGCGCCGGTGGGGGATTGCAGGCGCAGATCGGCAATGGCCTGGCTATTGTTCCTGAAGGGTTCAGCTAAGCGCACGTAAATATCGTAGCGCTCGTTGCCGTTGATGATCTGGCCAGCCTCCCTGCCGCCAAGGCCATCGCTGACCACATCCATGACATCACTAACAGATAAGCCATAGCGGGAGAGTTGCCGGCGATTGGGTTTAACCACCAACTGTGACTCGCCTTCAATCTGTTCCATGGCCACTTCTTTGGTGCCGTTGACAGTTTGCACCACCTGTTGGATCTCCTGACCCTTTTCAGCCAGAACCTTTAAATCCGGGCCCACAAGCTTAATCGCCAGTTGCGCCTTTACCCCGGAGAGCAGTTCATCCACCCGGGTGGCAATGGGTTGCGAAAAATTAAGGAGCAGGCCGGGATGTTGTTCCAGCTTGATCTCCATAAGGTCCTGTAAATCAAAACGATTTGTGGCGCTGGTCCATTCTGAAATCGGCTTCAGACCGATGAATATTTCCACGTTATTAACTGGTTCGGGGTCGCCGCCCACTTCAGCCCGACCCATACGGCTAAGGGCGTAGGTCACTTCCGGAAACTCCATGAGGATCTTTTCCAGTTTTGGTGCCACCTCAAGGGCGGTGTCCAGGCTGGATGAAGGCGCCAGGGTAACGCGCAGATTGATCGTCCCTTCCTCAAGTTCAGGGACAAACTCGGTGCCAAGTTGCGGTAAGAGGGCCAGGGCGGCTATAACCAACACGACTGCACCAGTGACGACGGTTTTAGTCCGCCTCATGGTCCATTGTAATCCCTGGCGATAGAGTTTGTTTAAGGGTTTGAGGATCAGGCTTTCACGCTCGCGAATGCCACTTTTAAACAGATAGGTGGCCAGGGCCGGGACAATAACCAGGGCCACAAAGACGGCCGCCATGATCGCCAGCATAATTGACACGGCCATGGGCTGAAACAGCTTGGCCTCCACACCTTGAAAGCTAAAGAGTGGCATGAACACAACCAGGATAATGGCTGAGGCAAAAAATATCGGCCGGGCAACTTCCTTACCGGCCTCCTGAAGACGCAGGGCAATGCCATCCCGATCACGGGTCACGTCATGGGGATCCGGGTCATCGGCATTCAGGCGCTGTTGCTTGAGCTGTTCATGTTCAGCATCAGGATGGGCAAGATGTTTGCACATATTTTCCACCATGACTATTGAGCCATCAACCAGCATGCCGATGGCAACGGCAATACCGCCTAAGGACATGAGATTGGCCGATAATCCCAGCCAGGCCATAACCATCAGAGCCATAGCGATGGAGATTGGTATGGAAATGAGGACCAGGAAGGTGGCCCGCAGGTTCATCAAAAAGAGGGCCAAGACCACGATGATAAAAACAAAAGCCAGCAAAAGGGAATTAACAACGGTCTTAACGGCCTGGCTGATAAGATTCGCCTGGTTGTAGAAGACTTCGAAACGCACACCCTCAGGGAGGGCTTGGTTAATCAGGGGAAGACGTTTGCCAATACCATCAATGGTGGCCTTGGTGTTGGAGCCCATGCGCTTTAAGACAATCCCGGAGACCACCTCGCCTAAGGGTTGGGCCTTACCATCATCCCCACGGCGGGTCATGGTCACTGCGCCCTGGCGGATTTCGCCACCCAAGGTCACGCTGGCCACATTATTGACGGTCACCACAACACCAGCCACGGTTTTTAAGGGAATCTGGCCCAGTTGCTCCAGCCCTTCGGCGTCATGTCCAAGCCAGCCCATGCCCCTGATGACCAGCTGCTCCTGGCCCCGGTTCAGATACCAGCCCCCGGCGTTGGTGTTATTTTTTTCCAGGGCATCAATGACATCCTGTTGACTCAAGCCATAGGCCAAGAGGCGTGATGGATTCAGATTTACCTGATACTGCCTGACTTCGCCGCCAAAAGACAGGACATCGGTGACGCCGTCCACCGGCATCAAGAGCAGTTTAACCACCCAGTCGTTCAGGCTGCGCAGGGCCATGACATCATAGCCGGAATCCGGTTCTGCAAGGAGAATGTACTGATACACCTGACCAAGCCCTGAGGAGTTGGGGCCGATCTCTGGTGTTCCCATTCCTCCAGGGATGAGCTCCTTGGCTGATTGCAACCGCTCAAAGACGAGCTGGCGGGCAAAATAAATATCCGTGCCTTCCTTGAAAACCACGGTAATACCGGACAGGCCGGTCTTGGAGATGGAGCGCACCTCCTCCACGTCGGGCAGGGCATACATCACCGCCTCAATGGGGAAGGTGATGAGTTGTTCTACCTCTTCGGCTGCCAGGCCCGGCGCTTCAGTATTGATGGACACCTGGACGTTGGTCACATCCGGAAAGGCATCGAGATTGAGGCGGGGAATAATAAATATGGCCGACACCATAAGGGTCAGCAGGGCAATGACCACCAATAACCGGTTGATCACCGCCCAATCAATAAGACGATTTAACATGGCGTTTCTCCTTTTGGTTGATTAATGGTCATGCGGATCAAAACCGCTCTTGGCGATCTCTGAGGCCACAAAAAAGGCACCTTTCATGACAACACGACT
>JAQIBE010000187.1 GCA_027859235.1 Desulfobulbaceae bacterium | reverse complement strand
GCGGTTTTCAGAAACCCCAAACCAGCCCGGCGGCAATACCACATACCGCCCAGGATAACCCCGAGCATGCCGCCATGAAAAGACATACCACCGGCCATGGTGTTGAAACTCTGGAGGGGGTGGTCCAGATAATAGGGAAGATTGTAAAACAGGACATAGCCCAGCCGTCCGCCAACCACCAGACTTAAAAGAAGAACCATATTCAGGTTATCAAATTCCTGACCCAGGAGGGTGTCCCCCTTTTGCTGAATATGACGGCGAACCAAGAGGAAGGTGGCTATGAACCCAAGGACATACATGAGCCCATACCATCGCAAACCAATGGGGCCGATACTGACGATAACCGGATCAATTTCTGGAAATTTCAACATAAATTCACTTTTTTTCAGGGAAAAAACAGAGGAATGCACCCTACCACATTTAGTCAGGCCATGAAAATCTTAAACAGAACCAGACGGTTATTTTCAACATTTTCCCTTTATAATCAACATGTTTTACCAACATAGCAATATCGGTAACTTTACCTACAGCACAATGCCTATAGGCGAAACGTTTAGAATAAACTAAACAAATGCCTAGTCATCATTAAACGAATTGCCCATTCTTTTCCTGATAAACTTTATATATATTACACAACATTAGAAGTTAATTAGAGTTTTTCATACATGAAAAAGTTCCTTCTTTCTGACTGTTCCGGGAGACCTGTAATGGACATCTGTACAAGAAAAAGCAAAATGAGCAGCATACCGGTTCAGGATCAGACGTTGATGCTGACTCATGAAAGCGCCATCAACGGTTTTTCTATCCGCTTGGCCGGTGGAGCATCCTGGGACAAGCGCTCAGTGGAGCTTGCCATGCTGGTTGCCCAGGGAACCTATCTGGACAAACTCCATGTCCCGCAGCCTGTGGATGATGCTGGTCTGCGCATGAACCAGGTCACCATCCGTCGTAACCATTTTGAACCAGATTTTGAGCCATCCCGCCATGAAATGCGTATTTTCGACGCACTTGACGGGATCGTCACCGAGATGTAGTCGCGGCATAAAAACCTTAAATCCGGCGCAACACCTCTTTCATGCGCCACCCCGCTTCGACTTCAGGTCGAGAGAAATTCAGCCTTCTCTCGGCCGTTTTTTTTGTTTTTCCCTGGTGCGTTTCCCATCCCCCCACCCAAACATCTCTCATTCCCTTGAGAAATTTCTCTGCCCATGGTTTGCCCGCCTTGATAAAAGAATCTGTTCAAGGTAAAATATACCCTCTCGCGGGTATAGGTAATTGGCAACACAACTCCCCTGGTGCAACTATGGAAGAAAAAGAGTTACAAAACCTCCTCAAAAATCGGGTGTATCAACATCTACGCCCACTATTCCAAAGCTATAACCGTGATTTCAGCGATCTTGATTCCATTCTCAAATGGAAGCCCATGGTCCTGCTCATCGGCAATTATTCCTCCGGAAAATCCACCCTGGTGAATGAACTCGCCGGGGTTGACATTCAACGCACAGGCCAGGCCCCCACAGATGATGCCTTTACCATTATCACAAGTGACGCTGAAAACGGCCAGGGACAGGAAATACCCGGCTCCACCCTGGTTAATGATGAGACTCTGCCCTTTGCCCAGCTCAAGGAGCACGGCGAGCAATTTATTTCCCACTTCCGCATGAAAAAGGTAGTTGCCCCGGAGTTGCAAGATATGGCCATCATCGACAGCCCGGGTATGCTTGACTCAGTGACTGAAAAGGACCGCGGCTATGACTATATGGCGGTGATCTCGCAGCTCGCCAAACTTGCAGACCTTGTCGTCCTTATGTTTGACCCCTTAAAGGCCGGAACCATCAAAGAGACCTATACCGCCATCCGTGACACCCTGCCTGAGAGTACCGGAGAGGATCGTATCGTTTTTGTCATGAGCCGGATTGACGAATGTGACTCCCTGACTGACCTGGTGCGCTCTTACGGAAGCCTGTGCTGGAACCTCTCACAGATGACAGGACGGAAAGACATCCCCCACGTTCACCTCACCTATGCACCAGAGAGTAATAAATCGTCTATGGATCTCGGCCCCTGGGCAGGCGAACGGGACGAACTAAAAGCAAAGATACTTAATGCCCCGAAATTCAGGGTCTACCACATACTGCAATCCATTGACCGCCAGGTGAACGAGCTGGATCTCATCAGCGAGGCCATGGAATCCTTCAACAAGCTGGCACGCACCGCAGGGTTTACCATCTTTAAATTCGGCGCTATTGCTGCTGTGTTGGCCTTCTTTTTCACAGGGCTCCTGACCAAACTCCTGTGGTCTGTTCCTGAACAGAGCTTTATGGAGGCGTTACTCGCGGGTGAAGTGACCACAGGCCAACTGCCCTTTCCCATTGCCGGCGTCACCATCACCATAATAGTGAGCTGGCTCTGGCTCAGCAAAATCAGCTTTCCCCGCCTACTTAAAGAGTATCGCCATGATCCTGAAAAGCTGGTGCGGCTGCGCAACCAGTATAAGCGCAACCTGTGGGATAAGGTTGCCCCCCATGTCGGCCATTTACTCAGCCAGTCACACATAACCACCATCTTCAGCTATCACGGCCGCAACCGCCAGAAGATAAGAAAATTCCTGGACCAGGACCTCAAGGAATTCTATGACAAGATCCGCTGACATGGGAAGATGAGAAAAAAGAATGTATGAAGTTGAGCAGAAGGTCCTTATCTGCATGAAGCCCCTATAACAATTACAGGAGTACCCCCTATGAGTTCAACCATTGATTCCACTGCAGGCTTCATTGCCGCAGTCTATAAAAAGATGGACGCCAATATCAAGATTGTCCGCTCGCGGCTCAACCGGCCGCTGACCTATGCCGAGAAACTCCTCTTTGGTCATCTTGATGATGCCGCCGGTGCCGATCTTGACCCGGGCAAGGCGTATATCAAGACCCGGCCTGACCGCATCGCCCTGCAGGACGCCACCGCGCAAATGGCCATCCTGCAATTCATGCTGGCCGACAAGGCGGAAGCCGCGGTTCCCGTAACCGTCCATTGTGACCACCTCATCCGCGGGCATCTGGGTGCGGACAATGATCTGAAAGTCGCCAATAGCGAAAACAAAGAGGTGTATGATTTTCTCTCCTCAGCCTCCCAGAAATACGGCTTTGGCTGCTGGAAGCCGGGGGCGGGAATTATTCATCAGGTGGTCCTTGAGCAATACGCCTTCCCGGGGCAGATGATGCTCGGCACCGACTCCCACACACCGAATGCCGGCGGCCTCGGCGGCTTTGCCTGCGGCGTGGGCGGTGCGGATGCTGTGGATGTCATGGTCGGGTTGCCCTGGGAGGTACTCCAGCCCCATATCGTCGGTGTAAAACTTACCGGCAAGCTGAGCGGCTGGACAGCCCCAAAGGATGTCATCCTCAAACTTCTTGCCATCCTGAGCTGTTCCGGCGGCACCAATCGGGTTATTGAGTATTTTGGTGAAGGAGCCGAATCCATTTCCTGCACAGGTAAGGCAACCATCTGTAATATGGGTGCTGAACTTGGCGCAACCACCTCCACCTTCCCCTATGACGAGCGCATGGCAACCTACCTGCAGGCCATCGGCCGGGAAGAGAGTGCGACACTCGCCTCAAAATACAGGGATATGCTCACGGCCGACCCTGAGGTTCTGGCGAACCCTGAACAATACTACGACACGGTTATCGAAATTGATCTGAATGAACTGGAACCGCATCTTGTCGGTCCCCACTCACCCGATCTGGCGTCTCCCGTATCAAAGATGAAGCAACACATGAAAGACGGCGGCTGGCCCACCAATATGACCTGCGCCCTCATTGGCTCCTGCACCAACTCCTCCTACGAAGACATGGGACGTATTGCCGACATGGCAGAGCAACTCCTGGAGAAAGGCGCCAAGCTCAAAACACCGCTGTTCATCTCACCGGGATCAGAACAGGTCCGCGCCACCATTGAACGGGACGGCCAACTGGGAAAACTTGAACAGCTGGGTGCCGTTATTCTCACCAATGCCTGCGGTCCCTGTATCGGCCAATGGCAACGGGAGGATGCCAACGCCGGAACCAGCAACTCCATTGTCACCTCCTACAACCGGAATTTCCCCAAACGGGCTGACGGCAACCCCTCCACCTGTGCCTTCATCGGCAGTCCGGAAACCGCCATGGCCTACGCCTGCACCGGTATCATGGATGCAAACCCCTATGACGCCGAACTCATTGCCAGCGACGGCAGCAGCTTCAAACTCGTGCCGCCGCAAAATATTGCCGAGATTCCAGCCGCGGGTTTTATCCGCGACGAACACGGCTTCCTGGCCCCACCCGCAGACCGGAGTGGTATAGAGGTCGTGGTCTCGCCGGAATCCAAACGTCTGGCCCTCCTCTCACCATTTCCGAACTGGGACGGCAATGACTATAAGGGGTTGCAACTCCTCATCAAGGCCAAGGGCAAATGCACCACCGATCACATCTCTCCAGCCGGACCATGGCTCAAGTTTCGCGGCCATATCAACAATATTTCCGACAATATGCTCACCGGAGCGGTGAACGCCTTTAACGATGCCGTCGGCCAGGCAACCAACGGCTTAACTGGAGAATTGCAGCCCGTAACCGATATAGCCCGGGCCTATCTGGCCACCGGTCAACACTGGGCGGTGATTGGTGACAGGAATTACGGCGAGGGTTCATCCCGTGAACATGCCGCCATGAGTCCCCGCCACATGGGTGGACGAGTGGTGATCACCAGAAGTTTTGCCCGCATCCATGAAACCAACCTCAAGAAACAGGGCGTTCTCCCCCTCACCTTCAGCAACGAAGCGGATTATGATCTGGTTCAGGAAGGGGACATTCTGGATATTCTGGGACTCACCAGACTGGCCCCGGAGAGTGGTATCACCATGGTACTGCACCATAGTGATGGCTCAACGGATGAGGTCAGCCTGCACCACACCTTGAATAATGAGCAGATTGACTGGTTCAAGGCGGGTTCTGCCCTGAATTTTCTCCGCAAGTAGAACCACTGCAATTCCATA
>JAQIBE010000236.1 GCA_027859235.1 Desulfobulbaceae bacterium | reverse complement strand
TTTATCCTATTCATCTGCAGAAGTGTCAGGCCTCTTCATCGAGGTGGCGGTGGAGAAGGTGGAATGTGTTACGCTCAGCGAGCAGATGGCGAAATTAAAATTTATTTTTAAAAGGGTCTGGGCTCCCACTTGATTTAGGGGACTTTTTTTATGTACTCGCCTGACGACTACTGAAATAGAAAATCACATGGATTTTTGTCTATTTAAAAAATCCTGAAAATACAGTATATATAAGAGTTGCTTTTCTATTGTTGAGAAGGGTCTTCAAAATCAAATTATTTCGTATTTTTTATAGTTTTTCATTATTCAGGAGGTTGGACAATGGCAGGATGCGGTAGTAGTAACAGTGGGAGTTGCGGGTCAGCTGATGCGAAGATAGCCCAGCAGGATATGGCTATCTCCTCATCCCTTGATCGAATTAAGAATAAGATCCTTGTCATGTCAGGGAAGGGCGGTGTGGGTAAGTCCACGGTGTCGGTTAACCTGGCGCTGGGTCTTGCTCAACGTGGGTATAAGGTCGGCCTCATGGATGTGGATCACCATGGCCCAGATAACTGCCGGATGCAGAATTTCACCACCCGTCTCAGGGTTGCCGATGTGAAGAAAGATGGCCTTCTGCCCCCCATGCAGTATGGCGAAAATCTCAAGGTTATTTCCCTTGAATACATGATGGAAGATCGTGATGATCCCATTATCTGGCGCGGCCCCATGAAGGTGCAGGCCATCCGCCAGTTTATTGCCGATATGGATTGGGGTGATCTTGATTTTTTAATCATTGATGCCCCTCCAGGAACAGGGGATGAGCCCTTGACCGTGGCCCAGACTATTCCTGATGCCACCGCCATCGTTGTAACAACTCCTCAGCAAATTGCCTTGGCTGACGTGCGTAAGTCGTTGAATTTCTGCAAGCAGCTTGAAATGGAAGTTGTGGGCATGGTTGAGAATATGTCAGGGTTTATCTGTCCGAATTGCAGTGAAACCGTTGAGATATTTAAATCCGGTGGCGGGGAGAAGACAGCCGCTGATTTTAATCTGAAGTTTCTTGGCAAGATCCCCATTGATCCACGGGTTGTTGCTGGTGGCGATGATGGTGCACCGTATCTTTCCTCGGGCAATGATTCTCCGGCCACTGCAGCGTTCAAAACAGTTGTGGATAATGTTGAGAAAGCCCTGGCTAATAAGAAGGTTGTATTACCCATGGCTGGTTCTGACTCCTCTTGCGGTTGCGGTAGCGGGGGATGTAACACCGATAAATGTGATTGCTGATTTTGATCCAAATGAGGGCTGTGAATAAATATTCGCAGCCCTTTTTTAATCTGAAACAAGTAATTGGCAATGAGAACAACAAGGGAAATTGATGATTATCAAACAAAAAACCGTCGGGTCCATGGCTGTCTGTTGCTATGTCCTCGGCTGTGAAGAGACCAGAAAGGGCGTTGTTATAGATCCTGGCGGTGATGAAGCGGCTATTTTAGAACTGTGCGAGAAAGAAGGGCTGACCATCGAATATATTATAGCCACCCATGCCCACCCGGATCACGTTTGCGGGAATAAGAGAATTCAGGATGCGACCGGGGCCAAGATTATCATGCATGCCGATGATGAAGCGTTCTTCCAGCGGCCTGCTACTCAGCAGTATTTTTCCATGCTGGGGCTGGCCTTTTCCCCCCCTGCCGATATCCTGGTCCACGACGGTGATACCATTACCTTCGGCAACCAGTCCCTTACTGTTTTCCATACCCCAGGGCATACCCCAGGCGGAATTTGCCTGTACAATGGTACGGATGTGTTCACCGGTGATACCCTGTTTGTGGGGGCCATCGGCAGAACCGATTTCCCCGGTGGTGATATGGCGGCCTTTATGAAGGCCATTGGTGAAAAACTCATGGTTCTGCCCGATGATACCGTGGTCTGGCCTGGACATGGTTATGGCGGATCCCGTTCCACCATTGGTGATGAAAGACGGACTAACCCTTTTATCTCCGGAGTCTGATATGCGGGAGATAGTTCTCGGTACAGCGGGTCATGTTGATCATGGTAAGACCAGTCTGGTGCGTGCCCTGACGGGTATTGAGACCGATCGTCTCAAAGAGGAGAAGAAGCGCGGCATCACCATTGAACTGGGATTTGCCTTCCTCGATCTTCCCTGCGGCCATCGGGTTGGTCTGGTGGATGTGCCGGGTCATGAAAAGTTTGTGAAGAACATGGTAGCTGGTGCTGCAGGCGTTGATTTTATTATCTTTGTCATTGCGGCTGACGAGGGCATCATGCCCCAGTCCACCGAGCATTTTGAAATTTGCCGTTTGCTGGGAATCAAACAGGGAATCATCGTTCTCACCAAGATAGATATGGTTGAGCCTGACTGGCTTGAGATGGTTGAGGAAGAGGTCCGTGATTATTTCAGCGGAACCTTTCTTGAAGAGGCGGACCTGGTTAAAGTTTCGTCTGTCACCGGCGCCGGGATTGACGAGCTCAAAGATCGCATTGACGCCTTAGTTCAGGATTTCACCTTTGCAGAAACATACGGCCCCTTTCGTCTGCCTGTGGACCGGGTCTTTTCCATGAAGGGTTTTGGCTCCATTGTTACGGGCACATCCCTCAGTGGCCGGATTCAGATCGGTGATGATGTTGAGCTGTTTCCCAAAGGTCTACGGGGCAAGGTGCGCGGGATTCAATCCCATGGCCAAACCGTGGAGATGGTTGAGGCCGGGAAGCGTACCGCCATTAATATCCAGGGTATTGGCCAGGAGGACATTGAGCGCGGCAACCAGCTCATTACCCCAGGTTGTGTGGAACCATCCTATATGTTTGATGCGGAGTTTATGTACCTCTCCTCCCGGGAAAAACCATTAAAAAATAGAACCAGGGTGCGGGTGCATCTTGGTTCTGCCGAGGTTATGGGACGTATTGTTCTGCTGGATGATGAAACCCTCAACCCCGGGGATAAAACCAATGTGCAGATTCTCCTCGAGGAGCCATGTGGCTGCTGGCCGAATGATCGTTATGTGGTTCGCAGTTATTCCCCGGTTGCCACCATTGGCGGCGGCGTGATTTTTGGTGCATCGCCCTTTAAGCGCAAACGGTTTAAGGAAGAAAACCGTGATGCCTTTAAGGTGTATCGTCAGGGCGAAAATGAAGAGGTATTTCTCATGCGTCTGCAGGAGAGCGGGGTTGGCGGACTCACCCAACATGAGCTTGGGGTGAAATGTGGTCTGTTCGGCAAGAAACTTGACAAGGCGCTCACGTTACCCATTTCAGGGCGCAAAATTATTGTGGTGGATTCAGATGCAAGACTCATGGTCAGCGGTGATGTGTTTGCACGTTTGAGTGGAAAGATTATAGATATCCTCACCGTTTATCACCAGCAACATCCCCTGAAATCCGGTTATGATAAAGAGGAGTTGCGCTCCAAAGAATTGGGGTTCTTAAATCCCAAGATCTTCCGTACGGTTCTTGCCAGTTTAGTGAAACAAAACCTGATTGTTATGGAAGATGCCATTGTCCGCTTATTTGACCATAGGGTTGTTTTTCAGGCGGACGAGTCCAAGACCCAGAATGAGATCCTTGCCTTGTATCTGGCCGGCGGCTTAAAAACACCCACCATTAAAGAGGTGTATGGTGCCTTTCCAAAGCTTGCCCACCCTTTTGTTAAGGAGATGCTCATGGTGCTTGTTGCAGAACAGTCCATGACCAAGATTAATGAAGATCTCTACTTTGCCGTAACCCATCTTGAAAAACTGCAGCATGACCTGGTTGAATTTATCAGCCGTGAAGGTGAAATTGATGCACCGCGTTTTAAAGAACTCACCGGCTTGAGCCGTAAGTTCTCGATTCCACTGCTGGAGTATTTTGATAAGCAGAAGATCACGCTGCGGGTGGGGGATAAGCGGATTCTGCGGGAGAAACGCGGCTGATGAGAGTGAAAGACGGAAAGAAGACACCACTGCTCTGCTCTTGGACGGCCTCAAGACCTACCCTGTCAAACCAAACAACCTATAGATGAGGAGCAAACACCATCGCAAATATTACTGGTAATATATCTGGCTTAAAACCTGCGCAAATGAAACGGCTGGAGCGCTGCTCGAGCCGGCGTGTTGCTCCGGGCGAGATTGTCAGTCCAGAGCTTGCCCGTGAGATGGCTGAACTTTCCACGGAGTTCAACCGCCAGATTGGTGTGCTGATCTCCAGAAATGGCTTGGTGGAGCTGGTGATTGTTGGCGATCATCGCCATATCATGATCCCTGATATTGGTCTGTCCCGTACCTCTGGCGGACGGCTTAAGGGATTACGCTGTGTCCACACCCATTTAAGTCGTGAGAAAATAAGTCAGGACGACTTGCTGGACCTCCTCTTCCTGCGACTTGATCTTATGGCGATTATTCAGGTTCAAAATGGTTTGCCTGAGTCTCTGCAGGCGGTGCATCTGCGCCCTGGTTCCCAGACTGGGGAAGATTATCAATTCCTACCGCCGGTTCATCCGGCCAAGCAAACCGGTGATATCCGTGCTCTGATCGATTCACTTGAGCAGGAATTTACCCGGCTCAAACCCATCAAAGATGTGGATCAGGGGCGCGATCGTGCCATCCTCATCAGCGTCACCACAAGGAGTAAGGCCGGGGCTGCAGACTCCATGGACGAACTCAGGGAACTTGTACGTTCAGCCGATGTTGCTGTCCTGGATACGGTGATCCAGCGGCGCCATAAAATTAACCCGAAGTTTATTCTTGGCAAGGGAAAGCTTAGTGAGATTATGCTCCTGGCGCTGCGCCATCATGCCAACCTGCTTATCTTTGATCAGGAGCTCAATCCGTCCCAGGTGAACTCCATTGTCAAGCATACTGAAATGCGCGTACTGGATCGTTCCCAGCTCATTCTTGATATCTTTGCCAACCGGGCACTCAGTAAGGAGGGGCGTCTGCAGATTGAAATGGCGCAACTGAAATATCTGCGTCCCCGTCTTGGTCTGCGCGACGATTCTCTCTCACGACTCACCGGGGGGATTGGCGGGCGCGGCCCGGGGGAAACAAAACTGGAGATCGATCGGAGGCGGATCAATGACCGCTTGGCACTGCTCGCCAAGGAGTTGAAAAAAGTCGCTAAGGAGCGGTATCATCGGCGTTCCAGACGACGCAAGAAGGATCTGCCGGTGATGAGCCTCGTCGGTTACACCAATGCTGGAAAATCAACCCTGCTGAATAGTTTGACCAAGAGTAACATCCTCGCTGAAGATAAGCTCTTTGCCACCCTTGATCCAACCTCCAGACGGCTGCGTTTCCCAGAGGATGTTGAGGTTATTATAACCGATACAGTCGGTTTTATCCGCCACTTGCCCGATGAACTCATGCAGGCCTTTAAGGCCACCTTGGAGGAGCTGCATGAGGCAGATCTCCTCCTCCATGTCATTGATCTTGCCAATCCGCAGTTTGAACACCATATGCACGTGGTTGATGATATTCTCCGTGATCTTGAACTGACCCATATCCCAGTACTTCGTGTTTTTAATAAGATTGATCAGCTTGACCCTGCATATGTTCGGGCACAATTACGCATGCATGAAGGGGTTGCCGTGAGCGCCATTCATCCGGAGACCTTCACGTCATTTATGAACGTGTCGAAACTGCGCGTCCTGAAACAATGGGGTCGGGATAAGTCATGACAAAATGGCTCTGTCTATCCTTACTCCTCATGCTCCTTGTCAGTCCATCATTGGCTTTTTCCCGTGATGAGGCGGGGATTGCGGATTCCTTTGTAATTAATTCCCAGACCGACTTGCTGCTGTTTTTTGAACTGGAGGGGAGTTTTACGCCGAAAATGGAGGAGGGTATTCAGAATGGCATCCCTGTAACCTTTTCCTTCTTTGTGGAGCTGCTTGAGCAGCAGTCGAACCATTCTGTTCCCCTTTTAAGCAAGAGTTTCCGCCATACCATTGTCTATGACATTTTGAAGGATCAGTACAAGGTGACGCTGTCTGAACGCAATGGCCAGGAACTATCCTATGGGGATTTCTCTCAGGCCAAACGCCGTATGGCCATGGTCTCTGATTTCAAAATAATACCCCTTGCAACCTTAAAACCAGAGGCCAGTTATACGGTGAGAATCAGGTCATCCCTGGCGAAAAAAGGGCTGCCGTCCCAGTTCAATGAAATGGTTACCCTCTTGAAATTATGGGATTTTCAGACCGATTGGCAGGAATTCTCTTTTGTGGTGCCGAAGGCCATCCCCATTCCTGAAGGGGGACGCGTTCAATGAGCCAGCCTGATCCAGATGCCCAGGGTAAGCTGCGGGCCATGAATAAAAAGAAACGGATCTGGTGGATTATCATCGGGGCCATGTTTCTCATGGTGGGGTTGACCTATCTTGAAACCAAGGTTGTTGATCTGGGTACGGTGGAGTTCCCTGTCAGTGGTAATGTTCTTGTCTACGTGTTGATTAATTTCAACATTCTTCTGCTCCTCCTCATTGTCTTTCTGGTGCTGCGGAATCTGGTTCAGCTTATTTTTGATCGCAAGCGGCGGGTGCTCGGCACCAAGCTTCGCACCAAACTGGTCATCTCCTTCATGTCCATGTCCCTGATTCCCACAGGGATTCTCTTCTTTATGTCTCTGCAGTTTGTGTCAACATCCATGGATTACTGGTTCAACAGTACGGTTGAGCAATCCCTGCAGGAGTCCATCCAGATCGGCCGCAACGTGTATAAGGAAAAAGAAGAAAACGCCATACGTTTAGGCGAGACCATTGGTGAGCAATTGGAGGCAAAGCGCTATCAGCAGTTGACCACCACCTCTCTGGATCTGTTTCTGAATGATATTGTCGATAGTCGCGGCCTGGGGGTTCTGGAATTATTCACCCAGGACCGGCAGGTGCGTGTTCGTGTCTTTTCAGAGGATATTGACCCGGCACTGGTTTTACCTAAAATCCCACCATCCATGATGCGCAAGGGATTTAAGGGGGATAAGGGTCTTGTTGAAATCCAGAAATTTGCAGGTGGTGAGCTTGTTCGTAATGTTTCCCTTGTGCGGGTCGGCCGTGGGGATGGGGCGGCTCATGTGCTTGTGACATCGCTCTTCATTCCCCAGGCGAAAATTGAGCAGCTGCAGAAAATTTCTTCGGGCCTTGAGGGGTATCGGCAGCTCATGCTTCTGCAGCAGCCGATCAAAACCAGTCTGCTGGTTATCTTGCTCATCGTCACCCTGCTCATTATTTTCTCCGCCATCTGGTTTGGGTTTTACATGGCCGGAGGTTTGACAGATCCCATCGGCAAACTTGCTGAGGCCACTGAGCGGGTTGCCGGTGGTGAGCTTGACTTTGTCATTGAACTGGAGTCCGGTGATGAAATGGGCACCCTTGTTGAGTCATTTAATAAGATGACCCGTGATCTCTATGCCGGCCAGCGGAGTCTTGAGCAGTTTAACCTTGAGCTGGAAAATCGCCGGCGCTACACCGAGACGATCCTTCAGAATGTTCCAGCAGGGGTGATTTCCTTAGACGGCTTAGGGCGCATTACCTCGGTTAATACCTTTGCTGAGAATCTTCTCAGTATTGAGGCGGAAGGATTTCTGGGCCATGAATATAAGGATGTGCTTGCCCCCCAACATAGTTTGATTCTCGATCAATTCTTTGCGCAGCTTGAGGAGTCGGGGAAATCGTCCCTTGAGCGGTCTCTGCAATTATCCTTGGGGGAGGAGACCTTTTCTCTGCGGGTTAATATCACCAAGCTTTTTGATGAGAAAGGGGACTATCTTGGCGTCATTCTCGTGTTTGATAATCTCACGGAACTGGAAAAGGCGCAGCGTATGGCCGCGTGGCGTGAGGTGGCCAGGCGAATTGCCCATGAGGTTAAAAATCCACTTACCCCAATCAGTCTTTCCGCCCAGCGTCTGCGGCGCAGGTATATGGATAAGCTTGGTGATGATGCTGAGGTGTTTGATCTCTGCACCAAGACTATTATCTCCCAGGTTGATGCCTTGAAACATCTGGTGAGTGAGTTCTCCAATTTTGCAAGAATGCCTGCTGTGGTTAAAAAACAGGCGGATTTAGTGGAAATGATCAATGAAACCATGGTGATGTATATGGAAGGTCATCCTGCCATTGATTTTGAGGTGGTGGCGGATGAGTCTGTTCCGGAATTTACCTTTGATAAGACTCAGATGAATCGGGTGCTTATTAATCTCCTTGATAACGCCGTTGCCGCGGTCCCTGACCCTGGTGGTGAGGTTACGGTTACGGTGGAGTCTCGTGAAAATCGGGTGTTTATGAAGGTTGCTGATAACGGCCCGGGGGTGAAGGGTAAGGATAAGTTGCATTTATTTGAGCCGTATTATACCACGAAGAAGACAGGGACTGGTTTGGGACTCTCCATTGTTTCCACCATTGTCGCGGATCATGGCGGCTATATTCGTGTTAAGGATAATAAACCCCACGGGGCGCGTTTTGTGGTGGAGCTGCCCCTCTCCCTGTAGGGATTGGCGTCAGTGCGGTTTTGTTTTTAGTATACTCCTTCTTGTTGAAGTCAATATGTAGTCCGGGGTCTGTGGGGAAAAATGTCTAAAAAAGTTTTAATTGTTGATGATGAAGAACTCATTCGTGAATCTCTAGCGGGGATTTTGATGGATGAAGGGTTTGATCCTATCTCTGTGGGCAGTGGTATTGAGGCCTTTCCTGTGCTGGAGGCAGAGGAAATTGATCTGGTCCTGCTTGATATCTGGATGCCCGGGATGGATGGCATGGAGGTGCTTGAGAAGATTAAAGAGGACTATCCTGGTACGCCGGTGATCATGATTTCCGGGCATGGTAATATCGAGACAGCGGTGCAGGCCACCAAGATGGGGGCCTTTGATTTTATTGAGAAGCCGCCCTCCTATGATAAAATTGTCCTGTCAGCCACCAATGCCGTCAAGCTTTCAGCACTTGCCAGGGAGAATAAGATTCTGCGGGAAATGCATGCAGATCAGACCGAATTATCAGGCCATTCTCCTGCCATTACATTAATTAAACAACAGATAGCCATGGTGGCACCTACGCCCTCATGGGTGCTTCTCCGCGGGGAACATGGCACAGGCAAGGAGCTTGCGGCCCAGGCCATTCATCGTAATTCTGCTTCAGCCGCAAGGCCGATGATTGAGGTCAACTGCGCCGCTATCCCTAATGAGCTGATTGAAAGTGAGTTATTTGGCCATGAAAAGGGCGCGTTCACCGGGGCGACCTCTGCTAAACGCGGCAAGTTTGATCTCGCTGACGGCTCAATCCTGTTTCTTGATGAGATTGGTGATATGAGCTTATCCGCCCAGGCCAAGGTGCTGCGTATTTTGCAGGAACAAAAGTTTGAACGGGTTGGCGGTTCAAAAACAATTACCGTTGATGTGCGAGTGATTGCCGCGACCAATAAGGATCTTGAAGTGGAAATTGAGCAGGGTAATTTCCGGGCAGACCTGTTCTACCGTTTGAATGTTGTCCCTATTACCTTGCCTCCCTTACGTGAACGGCTTGCTGATATTCCTTTCCTGCTTGATGACATGATGGCGGACTTTGTTAAAAAAGGCTTCAAGGCGAAAGAGTTTCTGCCGGGAGCGATTCAGGTTATGCAGAGTCATAACTGGCCTGGTAATGTGCGTGAACTGCGGAATTTTATTGAACGGGTTTTGATCATGTGTCCGGAAGAGACGGTGGGGGGGGAGTTGATTGGCCTGCTTCTTGGCGGTGTGTCTCTGCCTGTTGCGCCGGGTGGCGATGAGATAACCTCAGACTCAGGATTGGCAGGCCTCAATCTGAAAGATGCCAAAAGGAAATTTGAGGCGGATTTTCTCAAAGCCAAACTTGCTGAGAATGATGGTAATATATCAAAGACGGCTGAAGAGATTGGTGTTGAGCGGAGCAATTTACATAAGAAGATTAAACAGTTAGGTCTTGAATAGAGAATATTATTATGAGTGAAGATCGTAAAATTCCCAATGAAAAGGAACTTGAAAAAGAATTAAGCGAGTATCTGAGCCAGAAATATGGCGGTCAGGTGAAGATTGTTTCCGCCGGGCTGCTGCCCCTTGCCAGCGGGGGAAGATCCGATGAGCAGGGGGCAGCAGCCGCAGATCTTAATTTCAGTCTCAAACCTACAGAACTGGTGAGTTATCTGGATGATTATGTGGTGGGTCAGCAGGAGGCAAAGGATGTTCTTGCCACCAAGATATGTACCCATTTTAACCGTATCCAGCATGAGATAGATTCAGGCCGGACCTCAAAGGGGCAGGTTGGGAGGATTAAGGCCAATGTCCTTTTGCTCGGGCCAACCGGGGTTGGTAAAACCTATCTTGTGAAACTTGTGGCCCGGAGACTTGGTGTGCCTTTTGTGAAAGGTGATGCGACAAAATTTTCTGAAACAGGCTATGTGGGAGGAGATGTTGAAGATCTGATTCGCGATCTGGTCCGGGAGGCGGACGATGATATTGGTAGGGCTGAATATGGTATCGTGTATGTGGATGAGATTGACAAAATTGCCGCCAGTCCGAATCGAATGGGGGCTGATGTATCAAGGGCAGGGGTGCAGCGCGCCTTCTTGAAGCCCATGGAGGACACGGATGTTGAAATGAAGGTTCCCCATGACCCTGTGAGTCAGATGGAGGCCATGGAACAGTATCGGTTGACAGGCAAGCGTGAGAAAAAGGTGGTGAACACCCGCAATATCCTCTTTGTCATGAGTGGTGCCTTTGCCGGGCTGCATGAGGTTATCAACAAACGCTGTCATAACCATGAGATCGGCTTTGGCGGCCGTCTGGATTCCAGACCGGCAGAGGGCGGAGATTTTTCCAAGGTTAAGGCGGAAGATCTGATCGGCTACGGGTTTGAAAGTGAGTTTGTCGGTCGTCTGCCTGTGGTGGCTTCTCTGAACAGCCTGTCAGCAGACGACTTTGTCGAAATTCTTCAGGGGTTGAACTCCTCAGTGGTACTGGGGAAAAAGCAGGATTTTAACGGCTATGGTATCAAGTTACAGTTTGAACAGGATGCCTTCCGGGCCATTGCCATAAAGGCGGTGGAGGAAAAAACAGGGGCGCGTGGTTTGCTCAGCGTCATGGAATCTGCCCTGCTGGGTTTTGAGAAAACATTGCCGGCAACCCCGCTCCGGTATCTGGTTGTGTCGGAAGCGTTGATTCAGGATCCGGTGTCTACCCTGGCTGAACTTCTTGCAAGCAAGGCCCAAGCGGAATTTCATGAGAAGCGCTATGGAATATTACGGGCGCAGGAGTTTGAGCGTATTCAGGATGTGTTAACTGCGAAACATGATCTATATTTAAAGGAACATAATGTTACGTTAACCGAACAGCGCATTCAGCTCATGGTGAATTTCTGTCAGGATGAAATCCTGGATATCCGTGATGTTTGTGATGAAATTATCATTCTGGTGGATTATATCCGGGACTATGCCATTACGGCGTCAGCGGAATGTAATATTAATATCACCTTTACAGAGGAGGCCATGGATCGTATCCTGGCCGTGAGCTGTTTTACCTTGGAATCGGTGAGCAAGATTTGTGAAAAGATGTTCACCGCCCTTGATTACGGTCTGCGCTTGATCGGTCAGAAAAGTGAGCATGGTGAAATGATTATAACTGTCTATGGAGTAGATAATCCTGCGCAGTTTATTAGTGAAACCCTTGATAAGCGGTTTAAGTTGTAGAAGTCAGAATGATGCCCAATGGCATGTTAAATAGTTATTTATGTGAAGGAGATAAAAAAAATGGTTTTCCCTGAATATCGCCCCCGTCGTATGCGCCGTAATCAGCAGTTACGGTCCCTGATCTGTGAAACACGGTTGTCTGTGGAGCAGCTGGTTTATCCGATGTTCATCATGTCTGGTAAAAATATCAGGGAGTCGATTCCTTCCATGCCGGGTGTGTTTCGTCTGAGCGTGGATCAGCTTGCTGCTGAGGCGAAAGAGCTGTCCAAACTAGGTATCAACCATGTCCTGCTCTTCGGCATACCTGGGAAGAAGGATCCTGCCGGCTCCGGCGCCTTTGGCCGTGATGGTGTTGTCCAGTTGGCCATTAAGGAGCTGAAGAACAAGGTGCCGGAACTCATGGTGACCACTGATGTCTGTATGTGTGAGTACACCAGTCATGGCCATTGCGGTATTCTGGTGAATGGCCAGGTGGATAACGATGCCACCATTGAGCAGCTTGGCCGTATTGCCCTGTCCCATGCCGAAGCCGGTGCTGATATTGTGGCGCCATCAGACATGATGGATGGCCGTATCTCTGAGGTCCGGGCGACCCTGGATGAAAATCATTATGATCAGGTTCCCATTATGAGCTACGCCGTGAAATATGCCTCAGCCTTTTATGGACCATTCCGGGATGCAGCCGAATGCGCTCCCATGGAAGGAGACCGGCAGGGCTACCAGATGGATCCTGCCAATAGCCGGGAGGCATTACGGGAAGCCACCCTGGATGTGGATGAAGGGGCTGATATTCTCATGGTTAAACCTGCTGGATCCTACCTTGATATTATCAAGTCGCTGCGGGAGGAGTTTGACCTGCCCATTGCTGCATATCATGTCAGTGGTGAATATGCCATGATCAAGGCGGCTGCCGCTAACGGCTGGATTGATGGCGATCGTGTGCTCCATGAGACGCTGCTGTCCATTGTCCGGGCCGGGGCGGATATTGTTATTACCTACGGTGCCAAGGATATGGCGCGCATGCTGAGGGGATAGGATTTGCAGTGAACCGGTAGAGGTGAGAGGGCTTTTTACTCCTGACACCTCACGCCTAACCCCTTACCTGAGAGACGTTATCCCTTAAAAAAGATCAAATCCCCCAGCTCTATATCGGAGCCGCTCAGCCCCTGCAGATGCTGGCCAACAATGGCGCATTTACAGATCAGGAGAAAATACAGCCCCTTCTGCTCAGAAAGGGTTTCAAAATTCCCCTGTCCCTTGCTGATGATCATATCAGCCTTAGCAAAATACTCCCTGAACTCGCTTGAACATTGCTGGAGCGGGGCACCCGGGCAGCCGGTGCCGTTGTCAATAACGGTGCATATCTGCGGTAATCCGCAGGCAAGCGCATCTTCCATGAGGGCATCAATAATGATAGGGCGTTGTTTGACGACAAAGGTGATTTCAAGTTTGGGGAATAGCTTTTGCAGTTGTCCCACAACCAGTGAGTCAAAAACAATCTCGCCGCTATTATCTCCAAGGTAGAG
>JAQIBE010000146.1 GCA_027859235.1 Desulfobulbaceae bacterium | reverse complement strand
CCTTTTTTTTAGGGGAAATCCCCCCCTTCATTGACAAAATATCTGCTTGCATTACGTTATTTTTTTCAGCAAACACCAAAGAGTACCATAAGGCTTTTCGCCATGAACATGCACGACTCCTCCCGTCCCAAAGAAGAATGCGGCATTTGCGGTATTTTTGGCAATCAAGACTCTGCAAAACTAACGTACTTCGGCCTGTATGCCCTGCAGCACCGGGGACAGGAAAGTGCCGGGATAACCACCTCGGACGGGACGAATGTCTGTGAACATAAAGACATGGGGCTCGTTTCAGAGGTCTTTAAAGAGGATGATTTTGACCGCCTGAAGGGGCATCTTTCCATTGGGCATGTGCGCTACTCCACCACAGGCGCCTCCAACCTCGTTAATGCCCAGCCCTTCACCGCCATTCACCGAGGTGAAACATTCGCGGTGGCCCATAACGGCAATCTGGTTAATATCAGAGCCCTGCGGAATGAATTGGAAAACAAAGGCTCCATCTTCCAGTCCACCATGGACAGTGAGGCGGTGGTTCACCTTTTGGCCCGGGAGCGTTGCAAAAATAACAATTTAGAGGAGGCCATCACCTCCATTGCCAAGCGCATCCAGGGAGCCTACTCAATCCTCATTATGACCCAGACCCAGCTTGTGGCCATGCGCGACCCCCAGGGTTTCCGGCCATTATGCCTTGGAAAACTGGCAAACGGCGGTTTTGTTGTGGCTTCAGAAACCTGTGCCCTGGATCTGATTGAAGCCGAATATGTCCGGGATATTGAGCCGGGTGAAGCCGTTATTATTGATGAGAACGGAATCCAATCCTTCTTTCCCCAGGGCAAACAAAAAACCAGCTTCTGCATCTTTGAACAGGTTTATTTTGCCCGGCCAGACTCTGATATTTTTGGCCTTAATGTCTATAATTACCGCAAAAGAACCGGCGAAATCCTGGCCCGTGAATGTAAAATTGATGCGGACTTTGTCATGCCCTTCCCTGACTCAGGCAACTATGCCGCCATCGGCTATTCCCAGGCCTCGGGCATTCCTTTGGAATTTGGTGTCATCCGCAACCATTATGTCGGCCGAACCTTCATTCAGCCCTCCCAATCCATGCGGGATTTCTCCGTACGGGTGAAGCTCAACCCGGTCCGCTCCTTTCTGAAAGGCAAGCGCGTGATCATCATCGAAGATTCGATTATCCGGGGGACCACGGGCAAGAGCCGCGTTGCCTCCCTGCGCAAGGCCGGGGCAAAAGAAATACACATGCTCATCAGCTGCCCCCCCACCGCGCATCCGTGCTATTACGGCATTGATTTTCCTGACCGGAAACAACTCATTGCCGCGCAAAAATCCCTTGAAGAGATCAGGGTATACCTGGGACTCGACACCCTCTACTACCTCAGCGTTGAAGGGCTTGTAGAGGCATCAGGCAGGGATGCATCTGGATATTGCCTCGCCTGTTTCACCGGCAACTACCCCATAGAGCCGGATAAGGAGTTCCATAAACACACCCTTGGTTGTGGGTGCTGACATGTCCTCTTTAGATCGGGCCCGCGAGGTTCTGCAAATTGAAGCGGATGGCATTCTAGCCGTTATGAATCAGCTTGATGGAGATTTTGACAAGGCCATTGAGCTGATACTCGCCTGTCCAACCCGGGTGATCATCACAGGTATCGGCAAGTCAGGTATTATCTGTCAAAAGATTGCTGCCACCCTCAACTCCACGGGCACACCAGCAATCTTCCTGCACCCTGTAGAGGCCATGCACGGCGACTTGGGCATCGTTGACCCGCAGGATGTTGTCCTTGCCCTGTCCTATTCAGGTGAAACAGCCGAGCTGAACCTGCTCATGCCCGCCTTAAAAAAACGGGGGGTAAAAACCATTGCCCTCACCGCCAAGAAGAGCTCCACCCTGGCCCATTTCAGCGATGCAGTCTTAACGGCAGCTGTACCTCAGGAGGCATGTCCACTGGGACTTGCCCCCACCGCCTCCACCACTGCAGCCCTTGCTGTGGGTGATGCCCTTGCCGTGGTCCTGATCGAGCGTAAAAATTTTGTCGCTGAAGATTTCCGCAGGAATCATCCAGGCGGCAGCCTTGGTGAGCGCTTAAAGGTCAAGGTCTCGGAAGTGATGCTCACCGGCAACGATATTCCCGCCGTTACCCCGGAAGCCAGTTTCAGCGAAATAATCACCATGATGAACTCAAAGAGCCTTGGTGTCGTCATCGTCCTGGATGGCAATCAACTCTGCGGTATTATTACTGATGGTGATGTCCGCCGCCTCCTGCCCAATATTGACAGAATGACCGCAAGTATTGCCCGGGACATCATGACAACCGCCCCGAAAACCATCAAGCCTATGCTCCTTGCGGCTGACGCCTTAAGTGTGATGCAGCGTCACGAAGTTACGGTTCTCCCGGTAACGGATGGGTCAACCATGCTGGGTCTTCTCCACCTCCATGACCTCCTTGGTAAGGGCGAGTTTCGCATGATGGTGTAGCCCAGTAGTTCATCAGTCACCCCTTTCCGCACCACCCCAACCGCCACACGTACAAGTACCTATACCGGCGTCAGATTAGTCATATACACATCCAAGTATGCTTGACATAAGGTGAAGTTTTGGGTAGCATCGGCGACGGTCTTTTTTATATTATTAACTATGCATTAGTTTACGATGTCACATTCACCCCATGCATAACACCAACGAGGAAATCATGGCCATCACCAGTAAAGAGATCAATGCAAGCTTTGCTGCCGAAATCACTGAAATGCCAGGCGGTGAGCACCTCAACGCCTGTTACTCCTGTGGCGGTTGTAGCGGTGCCTGTCCTGTCAGTCAGGCCATCCCTGATTTTGATCCACGAAAAATAATCCATATGGTTCGCATGGGTTTAAAAGATAAAGTCCTCAAGTCCGATCTGCTTTGGTATTGTTCACAATGTCAGAATTGTGTCTTTGTCTGTCCCCAGAATGTTCGATTTGCAGACATCATGACTGCCATTCAGAAAATGGCCATGCAGGAAGGCATTATCACTGAACAGGATCTGCGCGAAAAAGGCAAAATTGCCTGGGTTGAGCGTGACCAATGTGTGTCCTGTCTTACCTGTGTGCGGGTCTGCCCCTATGAGGTTCCTGTCATTGATGACAAGGGCGTTGCCACGATTAATGCCGAGACATGTCGCGGCTGCGGAATTTGTGTTTCAGAATGTCCTGCCAAGGCCATCAAACAGCCCGAATCTGCAGATGACCGCCTCATTGCAGCGGCAAG
>JAQIBE010000132.1 GCA_027859235.1 Desulfobulbaceae bacterium | reverse complement strand
CTCCATGCCTACAGCGGTCGTGAAGCAAAGCAATTTGTTGAAGACCATTCCGATATAGCGGTGATTTTCCTTGATGTGGTGATGGAAAGTGATGATGCCGGTTTTGAGGTTGTCAAATTCATCCGCAAAAAGATAAGGAATCATTTTGTCCGGATCATTCTCCGAACAGGGCAGCCTGGTCAGGCCCCTGAGGAGAAGATAATCGTTGAGTATGATATTAACGATTATAAGGAGAAAACCGAGCTGTCCTCACAAAAGCTTTTCACCGTTATGATGACCTCCTTACGGAATTATGAGCATATGATTACCATTGAGGCTAATCGTCAAGGCTTGAAAAGTATTATTGACGCGTCATCATCCCTGTTTGAGCAACGTTCTGTTAAACGCTTGGCATCTGGTATTTTAACCCAGCTCGTGTCCATTGTCGGTATGAGTCCCGATGCCTTTGTCTGTCGAGTTGATACAGATGCCCTTGGCGGGTTTGAGGTCCTTGCGGGAAGCGGTATGTATGAAAATGTGAGCCGTTTGACAAAGCTTGGCATTTTTCCTGAGCAGATTCTTGAGGATGTGCAGCTGGCTGTTAAGAGCCGTTCCAGTTTTGCTGAGGCAGACCGTTATCTCTGTTATTTTGATTCTGAGACCAGTGCTGCGGTGATTCTCTATTGTGAAGGGTGGCAGAAGCTGGACTCCATGAATAAGACGCTGGTTGAGATTTATTGTAATAATGTGCAGATTGCCTTTGAAAATGTGATCCTGAATCAGGAGATTGAGGAGACCCAAAAGGATATTATCTTCACCCTGGGAGAGATTGCTGAGGCCAGAAGTAATGAAACCGGGGCCCATGTAAAACGGGTCTCAGAGATTTGCGGGATTATTGCCGAGAAATCCGGCATGGCAGAAAATGACGTACGGCTTCTAAAAATGGCGGCCCCCATGCACGATATCGGTAAGGTGGCCATTCCTGACGGGATCCTGAATTATCCCGGTAAGCTCACGGCTGAGGATTTTACCAAGATGCAGGATCATGCCCATCTTGGTTCTGAAATGCTGGCCTCATCCCCTAGACAGGTGATGCAGGTTGCCGCCCTTATTGCAGGTCAGCATCATGAGAAATATGATGGGACTGGCTATCCCAAAGGGTTGAAGCAGGATGAGATACATCCCTTTGCCCGGATTGTTGCCCTGGCAGATGTGTTTGATGCCCTGAGTAATGACCGTGTGTACCGCAAGGCCTTTGGTGCTGAGATGGTTTTAGCCTATATCAAGGAAAACCGCGGAACCCATTTTGACCCGCAGTTTGTGGATGTTTTTCTTGATAATATGGCTGGAATTATGGCCGTAGCCTAGCTGGAGGCCGATGAATAGGAGCGTAAGGCCCTGTGCCAGAACCACAGGAGAAAGAGGGTTAAGAGAAGTGAGACCCCGCCTGCATGTAAGAGGATGTAAGGGTTGACTCCTTCAAAGAGCATGCGCGCCGGAAAAGAGGCGATGAGCAGGAAGGGGAGAATGGTGGTGAGACCCCGGCGCAGCATGCCCTGGAATATGGGGTCGGGCCGTTCGGCAAATTGTTTTAAGGAGTAAAAGAGCATTTGAAAACCATGGGCCGAGTGGGTCCAGAATACTGGAATGACAAAACACATGTGCATGATCCAGTAGAGGTAGGCGCCATTGAGCAGGAGCAGGAGAAAGACCAGGATCTGGACGGTGGAAAAGTCTCCGGGGTAACGGTGGAAGGACCAGATGAGCAATGCCGCGGCGATGATGAGGTTGACAAAGGAGTTGGCGGCAAAGTCGCGATGGCTCAGGAAGAATAACGATGACACGGGCCGGATGAGATAATAGTCGAGATTGCCCGTATTGACATGTTCTGGCAGCGCCCACATATTATTGGCATGCACCGTCATGTGGATGGCATCCACCAGGAAAAAACCGCAGATGAAGATCAGCAGCTGATCAAAGTTCCATCCCCCCACCATATTGGTATGGGTGTAGATCACCCCGAAGAACATAATGTGCACAACATAATAGACCGTATCCATGATGATCCGGAAAAAGAAGTCCAAGCGAAACTCCATGGCCCTGCTGAAGGAAAAGCGCAGAAAGTAGAGGTAGAGCCTTATGTACCGTTTCATCAGATTCCCACCCCTGTATATCTCTTATTCCCAGCCTTCCAGATAAACCAGGAGCACCCGCAGAGGATGAGTATCCAACCACTCATTGCACCAATTCCTAACCATAATTGGGGGGTGGAGATATGCCCGGTGAGGATGCGTACCGGAAAATGATAGAGGTAGGCAAAGGGTGTGTAGGCGAGGAGTGACACCCCCCAGTCGGGAAAGAGCTCCAGCGGCAGCATGGCGCCGCCCAGCAGGCCGCTGATGAAATGATTCATGACAATCAGACTCCAGACATTATCCGCCCAGAATGCTACCAGCTGCAGGGGAAGGGAGAGGGCGAAGAAGAGGAGGTTGGCCAGCATCACCACATTGATGCAGGTGAAAACGGTGAGCGGGGTAATGTTCAGGGAATCGGGGAAGGTGAAGATCAGCGGCGAGATGATGCCGAAGATGAACAGTTGCATAATGGCCGGCAGGAGTGAGCCGAGATGCTCTGCATATTTAAACACCAGATACGGTGTGGGAAAAAGCTGATATTTGGTGAGACTGCCCTTGTAGATATCATCGGCGATGCCGATCATCTGTTTGGAGCCGCGCACCAGTTTGGCAATGAGGATGACCAGAACGTAGTAGAGAATCATCTCCTCAAGGGTATAGCCGCCGATCTTCACCTGATCTGAAGCGGCGAAGATGGAATCCCAGAGAAAGTACATGACCCCCATGGCGGCAAAAAAAGAGACGATGGAGTT
>JAQIBE010000009.1 GCA_027859235.1 Desulfobulbaceae bacterium | reverse complement strand
GTCGAGGATATTGGCGATGATCAGGGGAATGAGCTTTTCGGGGAACTGGTAGGGGCCGTAGTTATTGGAGCAGTTGCTGACTGTGGTATTGAGCCCATAGGTGTGATGGTAACTGCGGACAATATGATCGGATGAGGCCTTGCTTGCGGCATAGGGGGAATTGGGAAGGTATTGGTGGAGTTCAGTGAAGGCTGGTTCATCCGGGCTGAGCGTGCCGTACACCTCGTCGGTGGAGACATGGTGGAAGCGGTGATCCTTAACGCCCGCATCGAGCCACATCCTTTTGGCACCCTTCAAGAGGGAGTGGGTACCTTCAATATTAGTTTTTAAAAAGGCATCGGGCCCATGGATGGAGCGATCCACATGGGATTCCGCGGCAAAATGGACAATGGTGTTGATTTGGTATTCTCCAAGGAGTTGCTCTATGAGTGCTGTGTCGAGGATATCGCCATGGACAAACTTAAACCTGGGGTTGCTCTCCACACCGGCGAGGTTCTCGCGATTACCGGCATAGGTGAGGGCGTCCAGTCCAATAAGAGTTTCATCCGGATATTGACTCAGGTAGTAATGGACAAAGTTGCTGCCGATAAAACCGGCTGCGCCGGTAACAAGAATATTTGTAGGGGTATGATTCACTGTTTTTGCCATTCCTGTAAGGTGGTTATGAGACCAGTGCGCCAATCCGGCTGGCTGATACCGAGTTGTTGCTGGATCTTCTGACAATTAAGCACCGAGTTCTGCGGGCGCTGTGCCGGTGTTGGATATTCAGCACTGGCAATACCAATGACTTTCGGTGAACGGGATAACATCCCCAGTTTAACGGCTTCACCGAATATGGCTTGGGCAAATTCATACCAGCTCACTGCGGGTATCCCGCTATAATGATAGGTTCCCCAGGGCATTGCTTCACCCTTTCCGTAGCGTTGCGCAATTGCCAGCAGGGTTGCTCCAATATCGCCTGCCCAGGTGGGACCACCAAATTGATCGGCCACAACACGTAACTCGTCACGCTCTTCTGCGAGGCGTAACATGGTGCGGACAAAATTATGGCCATGGGCGTCAAAAACCCAGGCGACGCGCAGGATGATATGCTGCTCTATGGTCCGGGCCACAGCCTCATCCCCTGCCAGTTTGGTTTTTCCGTAGACCCCCTGCGGGTTCGGCTTATCATCTTCGCTATAGGGGGCAGCACTCTGGCCGTCAAATATATAGTCCGTTGAGATATGCAGGAGTGGGATGTTCTGTGCGGAACAGGCGGTGGCCAGATGGGCCGGTCCTTGACTATTGATAGCACCAGCACATACGTGATCATCTTCAGCCTTATCTACAGCGGTATAGGCCGCGCCATTTATGACAATATCCGGTCCGTGGTGGGCAATAAAGGCCGCCACTGATGATTTATTCGTGATGTCGAGCCTGTTACGGGATGCGGCGATCATCTGCAGACCCAGTTTTTGGCCGCAACGGATGAGTTCCGCCCCCACCTGCCCTTCTGCCCCTGTAACGAGTAGTTTCATGATATATCTGCCGTATAGACCGGGAGTTTATCCTGCTGATGTAAAAGAGGGTTGTGTTGATCTTTATCAGAAAGCTGGACATCCAAAGTTGGCCATTTAATGCCAACGGCTGGATCATTCCAGTGGATGCCCTGCTCGGACTGGGGATGGTAATAATCCGTACATTTATAGAGAAAGTCAACAATGTCGGATAAAACCACAAACCCGTGGGCAAAGCCTGGCGGGATATACAGCATGCGCATATTGTCGTCGTTCAGGGTTGTGCCGTACCACTGACCAAAGCAAGGGGAGCCCTGGCGCACATCAACCGCAACATCAAAGATTTCACCCCGGGTAACCCTCACCAATTTACCCTGGGGCTGGGTCAGCTGATAATGCAGACCACGGAGCACGCCTTTGGTTGAACGGGAGTGATTATCCTGAATAAAATCCACATCAATGCCGGCGTCTTTCAGGACGTCCTGGCGATAGGTTTCCAGGAAGAAACCGCGCTGGTCGCCAAAGACACGTGGTTCTATAACTACAACCCCTGGCAAAGCTGTTTTGATAATTTTCATCAGAATATTCCCCGGGTCAGCACATCCATGATGTACTTGCCGTAGCCGTTATTGGAGAGGGGCGCTGCGAGTTGTTCCAGTTGTTCAGCGTCAATAAGGCCCATGCGGTAGGCAATCTCTTCGGGGCAGGAGATTTTCAGTCCCTGGCGTTCTTCAATAACCTTAATGAAATTTCCAGCGGAGAGCAGGGAGTCGTGGGTGCCGGTATCAAGCCAGGCATAGCCGCGGCCCATGAGCTCGACCTTGAGCTTATCCTGCTTGAGGTAGATCTTGTTCACATCGGTGATTTCAAGCTCACCCCGGGGTGAAGGTTTGATATCCTTGGCGATGGCGACAACGTCGTTATCGTAAAAATAGAGGCCTGTAACCGCATAATTGCTCTTTGGAATCTCCGGCTTTTCTTCGAGATCAACGGCATGACCAGCAGCGTCAAAGGATACAACACCATAGCGCTGAGGGTCTTT
>JAQIBE010000315.1 GCA_027859235.1 Desulfobulbaceae bacterium | reverse complement strand
AAACAATATTCTGTTATTCCAATAAGTTTACAGTTGCCAGTTTACCGTTTACAGTTCGTGGATGTTGACGTTATCTGATTCGTTTTACCTTGAACCGTAAACTGGTAACCGGAAACCGTAAACTCCACGCTGAAACTCTGTCAAAACCAATAATGGTCATATCCTTGGCTGACGTTGGATGGTAATCATGTTTTGTAATAGACGGCGGGTGCAGAACTCATTATAGATGGTGAATCTCCTTGCCCTTAATGTGGTAATGATTACTATATATTGTTGACTGTTGGGCAGAGATACCTGTGGCTCACCTCAGATGTAATGCTGACCTTTAATCTTGTTATTCCACGGGAGCGTATATGCAGTCCCATTTTTTCAAACTCTTTTCTTTTTTGGTTCTCTTTATGATGTCAAATAATGCTACGGCCTCGTTGTTATCTCCTCACCTGTACAAGCAGACATTGGACAATGGTCTTACGGTTCTGGTCAAAGAAACACCTGGAACCAAGGTTGCCACGGTGCAGATTTGGGTGAAGGCCGGTTCCATTTATGAAAATGATCAGGAGGCGGGCATCACCCATCTCATTGAACATATGATTTTTAAAGGTACGCCAACCAGGGGACCGGGGCAGCTGGCTGAGGAGATTGAGGGGATTGGCGGCAGAATTAATGCCTATACCTCCTTTGAACAGACGGTTTATCATGCCACCCTGTCCTCGCGCCACTGGCAGCAGGCGCTGGATCTTCTCTTTGATTCAGTGCAGAACTCTCTGTTTGATGCGGATGAGCTTGAACGGGAGAAAAAGGTTGTCCTGGAAGAGATCAGCATGCGGAAGGATCTTCCAGCAACCAAGCTGTTTCAGTCTCTTATGGAGACGTCTTATGCGGTGCACCCGTACAGACTGCCCATTATCGGTTCTGTGGAGAGTGTGTCCGGTTTTACCCGTGATGACATTCTGGCCTATATGGATAAGCATTATCACCCTGAAAATATGATGGTGCTTGTGGTGGGTGATGTGCGCGCGACCGATGTGATGAAGGAAGTGACAGCCATGGCGGCAACCCTTGAACGAACTGATTTTGTCCAGGTTCCGCTTCCCGAGGAACCTGTGGATAAGGGTGTGACATTTTTCAAGCTTGAAGAGGATGTGGCCCAAAGTCATCTGGCTCTGTCCTTTCCGGCCACACCCTTTATGGATGAAGACACGCCGCCCCTGGATGTGCTGACATCCATCCTTGGTGATGGTGAAACATCACGCCTCTTCCATGAGTTGCGGGATAAACAGCAGCTCGTCTATCAGATTCATGCGGCGGCCTTTACCCCCAAGTATCCCGGACTCATTGAAATCACCGCCATACTGGATCAGGCTAATATGGAAGAGGCCATGGAGGCGACCCTTGTTGAGGTGTTCAAATTAAAATATCTCCCTGTTACAAATGATGAGCTCACGCGGGCGAAGCGCAACCTCGAAGCTGATTTTGTCTTTAATCTGGAGCGGGCGGAAGGTCAGGCACGCACCCTGGGTTCTTTTGAGTTTCAGGCAGGCAGTCCGTTGTCTGGTACGTATCTTGAACAGATACGCGGGGTATCCCGTGAAGACATCATGGACGTGGCGAAGAAATATCTCAGTATAGAAAATGTTACAGGCGGGTTTCTGGTTCCAAGGGAACATGGGGTTCAGCTTGATCTGCAATCCTTTAAAGACCTTGTGGTGCGGGCAGATGAGCGGGCCCGGAGCGCCGTTCCTGCGTCCTATGTGCTGGATTCATATTTAACCAATGTGCACAGGTTCAAGCTCAAGAACGGTTTAACCCTTCTTGTCCGTGAAGACAGTGAGGTGGATACGGTGGCGATACGAGCCATCTTTCCCGGCGGGTTGCGGGCTGAAACAGAAGAGACCAACGGCGCCTTTGCCTATATTGCCGACCTGTTCCCCAAGGCCACTGAGCTGTTAAGTGCACGGGAATTGGCCATCAAGGTGGCGGATATGGCGGGCTCTCTGTCAGGCTTTAACGGCCGCAACACCTTTGGTCTGCAGGGTGCCTTTCTCGGGCGTTATTTTGATCCGGCCATGGAAATGGTCCGGGATGTGCTGGTCACCCCGCGATTTGATAAGGATGAGGCTGAGAAGATCCGCATGGAACTCCTGGCCCAACTCAAGCACCAGGAAGACTCCTTGCCGTCAGTGGCCTTCCGGGAGTTTCATCGCATACTCTTCCAGGGACATCCCTATAGTCTGAATACAATGGGTTCTGCTCACTCCATCAGCCAGCTGCAGGTGGATGATCTGCAGGATATTTATAAGCGTCATGCCACTCCGGAATCCCTTGTTCTCTCTGTGGCCGGGAATGTGAAGGCGAAAGAGGTCTTTGAGCGCGTTGAAGCCCTTTTTGGTGAATGGGAGAGGGGGCATGGTAATGATCTTGCCGAAGAGAGCTTTCTATCCCCCTATATGCCGGTCCAACCCGAGATGTTCAGTGTGGAGCGTGATAAGGAGCAGGTGCATATCGTCATTGGTTTTCTTGGCACAACCCTAAAGAATGATGACCGCTATCCTCTTGAAATTCTTGAAAATGTCCTGTCCGGTCAGTCCGGCCGTCTTTTCGCGCAATTACGGGATAAGCAGAGCCTTGCCTATAGTTTATCTGCCTTTTCCATGGCAGGACTTGATACAGGCTCCTTTGGGGTGTATATCGGTACCAGTCCGGATAAACGGGATGAGGTGCTCAAGGCATTATGGAAGGAATTATACCTCGTTCTTGAACAACCGGTAACGGCTAAAGAGCTTAATCGCGCCCAGAATGTGCTTATTTCAAATCATGAACTCCGCCTCCAGACCCATGGTGAACAGGCCATGGCTATGGGTTTGAATGAGACCTATGGGCTGGGGCAGGATTATGGACTGTATTATGAGCAAGAGATTCAGAAGGTAACCCCTGAAAAGGTCATGGAGATTGCCAGAAAATATATTCAGCCGGATCATTATGTGATGGTTACGGCTGGTGCCGGTACAACGTCTGCCCCTGTGGAAGTGGCAGCGCCTGGAGAAGAATAAGGAAAAATGAAAGACATGAAAATTACAGATAAAATGCTGGCCCCATCAATCCTGTCAGCGGATTTTGCAAATCTTGGTGCAGAAATTAATGCGGTTATTGCTGCCGGGGCTGAGGTGGTTCATATTGATGTTATGGATGGTCATTTTGTCCCCAATATCACCATCGGCCCCCTGGTGGTTGATGCGGTGAAGAAGATTACCGATGCGCCCCTTGATGTGCATCTCATGATTGAAAATGCGGACAGGTATATCCCTGATTTTGCCAAGGCAGGTGCCGACTGGATCACAGTGCATGTGGAGGCCTGTCCCCATCTCCACCGGACAATTCAGTTGATTAAGGAGCTTGGCTGTAAGGCGGGTGTGGTGTTGAACCCTGCCACGCCTCTGTCATCGTTGGATTACATTCTGGAGGATCTTGATCTGGTGATGCTCATGAGCGTCAACCCAGGCTTTGGCGGGCAGTCTTTCATTCCCTCTACCCTTGCTAAGGCCAGAGCCTTGAAGGCGAAGATTGATGCCACGGGTTTGGAAATTGGCATTGAAATAGATGGCGGGGTTTCCGCGGCAACCATTGAAGAGATTGCCGCGGCTGGGGTGAATATCTTTGTGGCCGGTTCAGCAATTTTCGGTGCTGACGATTATGGACAGGCGATTACGGCCTTGAAGGATAAATGGTAGGGTATCTTGAAAAACTAGCTATTTTGTTTGAGAACAAGGAGCGGTGAAAATAAAAAACGCAGCATATTAGTCATATGCGAGTATTTTTCTTTTTACAGTGACGCCGTAATCGGACAA
>JAQIBE010000314.1 GCA_027859235.1 Desulfobulbaceae bacterium | reverse complement strand
TTGTCCGATTACGGCGTCACTGTAAAAAGAAAAATACTCGCATATGACTAATATGCTGCGTTTTTTATTTTCACCGCTCCTTGTTCTCAAACAAAATAGCTAGTTTTTCAAGATACCCTTTAGTCTCCAAGTAGGTCTGTTAATTGTTCAGCACTAAGGGGCGGGGTGAATTCTACACCAAGTCGAAAAGGAGAGAGGGAATCCGCTGAACGTCTATTGAACCATATAGGTTTTACCGGGGTAATACTCTCCTGCCCATTGCTATGGTGTACAACAATATGGAGAATAAGTTCCTGCGACTCCATGGCGGTGTAAACTAAATGGACACGTCTGTCGAATATTTGCGGGAGGGATAACCTTGCCCCGAGGGGAGAAATGTCAAGGATATTTCCTGGTAAAACAGCTGAACATGGAGAACCATCTTCAGCTCTGGCAAGGTAAATCCCCACATTGTTTTTACAGGGTTGCCGCGTGCCATGTCTTCGCTCTCGTTTCATGAATCTTGTATCCGCAGTTGTTTATGAATTGCGCGCTCAATCAGTGGTGCCACAGAATATAAATCATATAAGGAGTCTGATTGTCTGTTGGGGTAGGTGTTGGCGCCAATAATCTTGTGGATGTTATTTTCTTTAAAACGTTCGCTGCTGTTGCCTGCCATGACCAGATGTGTGGCCATGACAATTACCTCTGTCGCCCCTGCATCCCGGCACCGGTCTGCCGTTTGGATGATAGAGCCGCCTGTGCGGATCATATCATCACAGATAATAACTGTTTTCCCGAAAACCACTGATGCAACTTGACCAACCATGGTTTTATCCATGGCAAAACGATCCTTATCTGCAGCCGTGTGGGCGACATCAAGTTTTCCAGCAAGACGTGCCACCCATTTTGAGCGGCCATAGTCGGGTGAAACAAGGACAAAATCATCAAGACCGAGGGACTGAATTTTAGCAACGACAAGTTCATCTGTCTGGATATGTAAGGTATGCACCTCTCCGCAATGGGCATTGAGAACGGCTTCAGAGTGAAGGTCAATAAAGGCGGTGAAATGAGGCCTGGCTCTAAAAATTTGCCGTGTCCGGGTGATTCCCTTAGGAATTTCAAAGACACCAGGTTTCGTCTGTTCCATGGTGGAATAGCCAAGATAAGGCACAATCACATTTACGGAATGGGCCATGTAGTGATGACAGCCGTCAATGATATCAACAAGTTCGAGTAAGGATTTGTCGTCAGGCGTTGCGGCTATGATTATAATATCACGTCCGCCAATATCAGTGGGGAAGGAGTGGTATATCTCGCCATCAGAGAACTGTTCTCTATGCATTTTTGTGAACGGGCAATGGAGAAGTTCTGCTGTTTCACGCGCCAGGGGCTCAGACCCTTGATTAGAGAGGATGATAAGGTCGTTAGGTGATGCCTGTTTCATGGGAATTCCGATGATCGTTAGGTGAAGGGTGCAGGTATTATCTTTTATATGGCTCTGCACTATTCTCAGTAGCAGGTTGGATATGCTTTTTCGGGAGCGTTGTCCCGAAAATGTTCAATGCTTCCTCGATGAATGCAGCCAAACACGTACCGAAATTCAGCAAGGAAGTCGCAAAATTACGTGTTTGGCGTAATGATTCTTAGGAAACCAGGAAGTTTTCTGCCAAAAGGGCAAGAAAAAATATCTCCAGGCGGATTGGAGGCTCAGCTGAACATAGTGCAGATTCATCTTTTTCAACTTCTCTGCTTCTTGTTCTGCGCAATCCCATGGGTTGAGAAAGTTTTTAGAGGTTTTACTCGGGTATCAATGAGAAGAGACTGGCCTTATTATTGTCAACAAAACGTTGTAAGAGTTTGCTGGTTTCTGGAGTCATGTCTAAAAGTTCAATGCCGCAAAGATAATGAACATCGTTCCGTGAAACATGAGAGATACTCCCTGTCACTTGGCATGGGACCTTATCAATGGTGAGAACAACATCTGTTAGTTTATCCCCCGGTGTAAACGTGTCTGCCTTATCCAGACAAATTCCAACTCCAGATGATGCTACATTGAAAACCTGGTATGGTTTACCACCGATGGTAATGTTGACCTCGCTTGTCTCGGCAATAGGAATCCTTAAAAATTTACGTTGAATCGCTGTATTGTTGATAGTTGTCATGTGTTTGCCTGAACTTAAATATAATCTTTATGGCGAAGAACCTTCTCTTGACAAAGAATCTGTCACAATTTTTAGTAATTAAGCATATCATATACGTGAAGACTGAATCAAAAAGAAACTCTACTGTCCAGAAAAGGAGAACGCCATGAATATTTTAATCACATATTGTTCGACATGAAACTATTTACCCCGGGCCTCCCGTTTGGAAGCTGAACTGGTTGCAGCCTTTGGCGCTGGCGTTACTCTTATTGCCGGCTCTGGTGGTGTTTATGAAATAGCTGTTGATGGAGCACTCATTTTTTCTAAAAAGGAGATGGGCCGGTTTCCTGAAGACGGTGAAGTTGTAAGGATTATTCAAACGTTATGAGGTTATGTTGGGTTAGCCCCTTCTGAGTGCAGACAAAACGGCCCTTAACCTTGTTCGTCTCGGACGCCAAAAATTGCAGTGCCCACCCGTATCATTGTGGCTCCCTCTTCAATGGCGACCTCATAGTCCCCTGACATGCCCATGGACAGCTCTAAGG
>JAQIBE010000268.1 GCA_027859235.1 Desulfobulbaceae bacterium | reverse complement strand
CTTTTAACCGTTCATCCAGTTCGGTTATATTTATTCCGTCAGGATGTGTGCCAATATACTCTATAATCGTGGCAAGCTCCTGCGCACTAATCTGTTTGGGCATAGCTAGTTACCTCAGACACAAGTTTATGCGACAAATAAAACAAGTTATTATGTCACATAAACTATGTATTACGCCACAAAACAACTATTTTTAAAATTATATGACAGACTTGAAAAGATCAGCGTGCCCCGCCAATATCATCACCAGACTGCTGCAGCCTATTCTTTAAGGTTCAAGGTGAAAGGGTTTTAAGGGTGAAATGGTGAGATGGTGAGATGGTGAAAGGGGTGAGGCGAAAGGCGAATATAACTTTGGGTGAAGTGGGTGCAAGAGGAACGGGTTCAATTTAGATGTATTCGTGGCTAAAAGTACATAAGTAAAAGACCCCATACTTGCACTTTGTGAAAGTATGAGGTCTTTGCTTGACTCATCTCGTGTTACAATAACAATTGTAGGCAGACCTAATTTTCTAATTCTATAAAAAAGGTGCTCCATTTCCAACGTGTTCAGTGAGTGGAATCACGGATGGATGGGATTGTTCGCTTTCAATAAGTTCATCAAAAAAACTTGACAAAGTTAACCTGCATGTTAACAGTAATATATCATGAGAAAGATTCTTTTATATGAAACTGCGTCAGGAAAATGCCCCGTTGGGAATCTCCTAGATTCTCTCAACCCAAAGCAAGCTCAAAAAGTAGCATGGACGTTACAGCTTATTGAAGAACTACCAGTAATACCAACCCAATACTTCAAAAAGCTTGTCAACACAGATGACATTTGGGAAGTCAGGGCAATCTTTAAAAATGATATTTTTCGAATACTTGGCTTCTTTGATGGAAACAATCTCATAGTTCTGAATCATGCTTTTCAAAAAAAGACTCAGAAAACTCCTAAACAGGCAATAGAAACTGCTGAGAGAAGGAAACAAAATTATTTTGAGAGGAGAAAATGATTATGAAAACGTTAAAAAGCTATATCACGACAAGAAAAAATCAAGACCCCATATTTGCTGAGAATTTCGATAACGGCTATGAGGATTTTAAAATCGGAGTGTTACTCAAAATAGCACGCGAAGAAGCAGGATTAACACAAGAACAACTTGCTAAAAAATTAAAAACTAAAAAATCTGCTATTTCTCGCATTGAAAATCATGCAGAAGATATAAAGCTATCTACAATTGAAAAATTTGCTTTTGCTCTTGGCAAGAAAATCAGGATTGAAGTAGCTTAAGCAAGTCTTCCAGAAAAACTAACAACATATTATTTAGTAGAATTTGGTCTCAAAGCAGAGGTGAGAGGTAGCTCCCTTTGATTGAAAAGGTTCAAGGTGAAAGGGAAAGGAATTTAGGGTGAGGGGTGAGGGGAAAGAGCTTATAGCTTTTGGTGAGGTGAGTGCAAGGGGTAAAATAGTAAAAACAGTAGCATTAAAAAGCAGCTACTCGCATTGCATTTTGCTATGCTATGAATTAAATTAGACACATTATCAATGTGTAATGGAGGCATGATCATGGCAACAGCCGTCAGAATTTCAGAAAACCTTCTTAACGATGCGAGAAAATACAGCAAAGTCGACCATAGGTCCTTAACTGGACAAGTTGAACATTGGGCGCGGATTGGAAAATGCGCTGAAGAAAATCCCAGCTTAACCTATGATCTCATAAAGGAAATTCTCTTAGGCATCCAAGAGTTGGACCAAAACGAGAAAACAGAATATTCCTTTGATTAGAAAAATGAAAATTTACCAATCAAGATCATTCGCTAAAAAAGTTAAAAAACTAGCAAAGCCCGAAAAAGAAACACTCGACAAGGCCATTCAAGAAATTCTTAACGACCCTGAAATTGGGGACGAAAAAAAAGGCGACTTACGAGGTGTTTTTGTCCACAAATTCAAGGTTCAAGCAACTCCATATCTTTTATCATATCGATTCACCATGAATGAACTGGAACTCATCATGCTTGGCGCACATGAAAATTACTACCGTGACTTGAAAAAAATCATCTAATAAACCCTGAGTAAGATCCACCCGATAGTTTATCGATGGACTTTGGTTGAGGCCGAACCAGGCTATCCCCTGCCGACCCCGACATACTTGCAGCCGAGCTTCCTCATCTTCTCAGGTGAGTACACATTGCGTAACTCCGCAAAGACAGGCTCGTTCATGAGTGTGATGAAAAATACTCCGGAAAACTCAACGAGTTTGCCACGGCTTGGCCAGGCAACTCACTCCGACAAGCTTGTGCCGAAAGAATCTCCTGAGACTTTGGAGATTCTGCACCCACGCTTGAATTTACATTTTTTGTCTTTCAAACAACATCAAAATCCTCTTTAATGAGCCCCCTCCCCTGCAGATCAGCATAGCACCCCTCTGCTGCAACTCTGCCCTCGTCAATCAGATAAATATAATCTGCCTGCTTAATGGTTGTGGTCCGATGGGCAATAATGATAGTTGTCCTGCCCTCGAGGAATGGAGCCAGGGTATCATAAAGCTGAAACTCCATTGTATTGTCCAGGGCTGACGTTGCTTCGTCAAAGATAACAATCTGCGGATCAGAGAGGATCAACCGGGCGATGGCCAGACGCTGGCGCTGACCGCCGGAAAGGCGGATACCATTTTTACCGATACGGGTATCCAGCCCCTTATCCAGGGTACGGACAAAGCTCTCCAGCAATACCGCCTTAAGGGCCGCATAGATCTCGGCATCACTCTTTTCACCGGATAGCGTAAGGTTCATGCGGAGACTGTCATTAAAGAAGAGGGTCTCCTGCAGCATCAGCGCCACATGTTTACGCACAACCGGCAAGCCGATCTTCTCAAGAGGAACATCGCCAAAAAGGACCAAGCCGCTGTGGGGAGGATAAAACCCCACCATGATCTGCGCGATGGTGGTCTTGCCACTGCCGCTTGCACCGATGAGGGCAATTTTCTGTCCCGCCCGGGCCTTGAGACTGACACCATGGAGGACCTGCTGTCCCCTTCCATAGGAAAAGCTAATATCCTGCAATTCAACCGATGTCGTACCCCCATGACTAAAAGGATCCGCCTCATGGGGATAATCCGGTTCCCGGGCAAGTCTCAGGAGCTCATTGACCCGTTTAATCCCTGGCTTTGTCGTCTGATAAGCGATAACCAGCCCCATCAATTGCTGGATCGGCGAGACAAGGGTTGAGAGATAGAAGAGAAAGGCGATCATCATGCCAATGGTCAGATCTGAATAGACCACTGCAGCAATGCCCAGCACCCTGAAGAGATCAACCACAGTACTGGTGAGCAGGGACGATGAGTTATGGGCAACAAAGGCCCTGTAACCGTAGTCAAGGGAGGCCGTTTCAATCGTTTTGGCCCGTCCCTGCAGAAGTCCGAAAAAACTCCGTTCCTGATTACTGGCCCGGACCTGAATAAAAAGCTCCAGGGTTTCATTCAACAACTCATGGTAAAGCTCATAGGCCTCATGCTGGCGACGCATAAGGTCGCCGGTCTTGCGTCCCAGGATTCTGGAAAATCCGAGAAAGAGAGGATTGAGCAAAAAAACCAATAACGCCAGCACCCAGTTCATCTGTAGCATGATCACGGCGACGCCAACCAGCATCAGCGATGCACTCACCACAGTTGTCACCAGCTGTCCGGCAAAACTGCTGATACTCTCCACATCCTGTACAGTCTTGGCGGCGATACCGCCTGATTTGAGTGTTTCGTACTCAGCCAGAGACACACGTTCAAGATGGAGGAGAATACGCTGACGCAACCGGTAACTGACCTTCTGGGTAATCCGGACAGAATGGAAGATCTTTCTATTATTGAAGAAAAAGGCGGCAAATCGGAGGCAAAGCCCCAGAGCCAGAATCACGACAATATATACCCATGTTGCAGGTGCACCAAAAACGCGGGCCATCGCTTCCATCATCCGCCCGGGATGATCAAGCAGGACCTCATCAATCAGGAGCGGCACCAGCATGGGAATCGGCAGCAAAAGAAGGGTCGCCACGATCCCGTAGAAATTGGTGCGCCAGAAATCATTCTTCTGTTTCCTGATCTCGGCAAAAAGGGTTTTAAAAGAGTAGCTGTCGGTCATTTTTCTTGAGGCACCTGTAATGAATGAATAATAACACTCCCATTAAGTACCAGAAATACCCCACCATGGCGACAGTTTCTCAATCAAGACAGATACAGGTAGGTCTAGTGGACACTGCATGGGCTTTAACTCTGGAATGCTGCTCCCTGTTATCCGTTGCTAAATCCTTCAGCAACCATGGGACTATCCCTGGTCAAGTGCCGCTCTGCATTCAGGTGTCATTGATCCTGATCCTCTTGTGGCAGAGTCATCCTTGTTGTCAGAAATAACGGCCTGGAAACAGTTTCTGGGTACGGAATCTGACTTCACCAAGCATTTACGGGAAAAAAGCCATACTGGACGTCCTTTTGGCCCGGAGAGTTTTTTCACCACCGTGGAGAAGATTACCGGTCGAGATGCCCGACCTAAATCACCTGGTCGGCCAAGCAGGAAATAGTATTGTGTCCCCGGAATTACCTTCCAACGTCAATAAGTAAAATATAGGTTTAACAATTGTGAATGATGAAGGCGGTCAGATGGGTTACATTATCCTAGCCCATGCCACCCTGAGCGTTTCCTCAAACAATAGCTATTTGACTCTACGGTATAAGGGCTTAGAATAATCCTTAAGCTGATACAGGACAAAGATGAGTGGCATAGCAGGTATTGTTTATCGGGATAAGAAACCAGTTGCTCAAACAATTCTTCAGGAGATGGCACATCCCCTTGCCTCTCACCGTGGCAAGGATGGCGTTTCCTTCTGGATAGAGAAACAGGTTGGCTTCGTCCACCTGATGACCCATGACACCCCAGAATCCTTAAACGAAAGACTGCCTTATCAAACTGCAGATGGACGATTGGCTATAACGTTTCACGGACGCTTGGATAATCGTGAAGATATCTACTCCCAGTGTGAATTAAAGGAACCTATTACCAATCTAGCAGATAGCCGATTAATTATTGCTGCCTACCAAGAGTGGGGAGAAAGTTGTCCTGAACGATTACTCGGAGATTTTGCCTTCGCCATTTGGGATCAGTCTGCCCAAAAACTCTTTTGTGCGCGGGATCATATGGGAGTAAAACCTTTATTTTTCTGTTTAACCCCTTCTTTTTTCTGCTTTGCCACCGAAATTAAATCCATCCTCGCCCTCCCCGGAATATCAAAGGAGATTAATGAAGAACGACTCGCCGATTTTCTTGTTTGCGTAGTCACTGAGAATCGGACCTCCTTTTTTAAGGATATTTTTCGTCTTCAGCCTGCCCATACCCTTGTTTTTCAAGATAACACCTTAAAGGAAAATCGATACTGGCAGATGAAGCCAGCAGAGTTCACATTTAAGACAGACCAAGAGTATGAAGAGGCCTTTCTGGATATCTTTACTAAAGCGGTCCACGCCCGCTTGCGTTCTGCTTTTCCGGTGGGGGCGTTTCTCAGCGGTGGGTTGGATTCTTCCTCAATTACCTGCATGGCTGCAGGCCCATTAAACAGCTCTTTTCAAGGGAACCTCCATACCTTTTCCGGAATCTTTGATACGATTACGGAGTGTGATGAGAGAGAGTTTTTCCAGTCGGTTCTTGACCGCTATCCCACTACACCTCATTTTCTTGAAACCGATCAACTTCTCCCTGGACAGGCCTTTGATCAATTCGCTGAATATGCCGACGAACCTATCTATGGGCCCCATTTCTTTATGGGGTGGGGCCTTCTGGCCCAAGCCCAAAAGGCAGGGGTTCGGGTTTTACTAGATGGCCATGATGGAGATTCAGCAGTCTCTTACGGCTACGGCCGGTTGGCAGAGCTTGCTGGCCAGGGCAGAATATTTCAGCTTGCCAGAGAGTATCAGGGAATCAAATCATTGAATCCCTATAGAGCTGTTCGCAGAATACTGGCCCTATACCGCCTGTTATTGCGAAAAAAACGACCATTTCCCAATAATGTCTCTTCTGGGAATGCCGCCCTGAAACAAAACTTAGAGATGTGCAACCCTGAATTTCTCCTGAAAAGTGGAGTTGAAGAACGACTTTTGCAATTGCTGGAGAAAATGCCTGACCGATCTCTACCCGAAGCCGAGCTTCATTATCTAAATATTAACCAGCCATTACACCCTTATGCCTTAGAGTTTTTAGAAAAGACCTCTGCCTATTATGGGATCAGTCAATGTTTTCCTTTTTTTGACATACGAGTGATACAATTTTGCCTAGCCCTGCCTGCTGAACAGAAACTGAGGCTGGGTTATAATCGTGATATTGTCAGAAGAGCTTTACAAAACATCCTGCCAAACTCTACCCGTTACAGAAAGGAAAAGACTGATTTTTCCCAAAACTTACTGGACGGTTTTCATGTAAGAGACAGAGACTGGTTCCTCTCCTCCATTGACAACGCTGCCAAAAGAAATTATGACCATGTAAATATAAATTATATTATCGGAAACGAAAAAGAGCCTTTATCGCCAAACAGCACATTATCAACCACAGAGTTGCTTAGACTTTTAAAGCTCATTGCGGTGGATAAGTGGATGCAAAAGATAAGTACTCAAGACAAATGAGATCTTTTATGCACAGACAACAAAAAAAAAATACCAACATTAATCATGCAACTCAAACCCAAACAGCTAGAGTGGCATATTCGGCACCAAAATTAACTTTGCTTGGCAAGGTGAATAATATGACTCAAGCAGCAGCGCTCGAGTTCAGGGTGGACGGTACGTTTAGTATGGGAAGCTAAAGCTCCTAATTCCTTACGGGATGGTTCGATATTGTTAGACTTTTTAATATAGCGTAACTCTTTCTTGGGTGTAACCACCTCTTTGGAAACACCATCTGACGCAGCAACAAAACACAATAGTTTGTGACTCTGGCTTCAGAGTTCATATCAATACACCACAGCCCCCCTCAACAGTTATTTGGAGGGCAAGCTCCATCATGAATCCTTTCATAAAACCTGCTGCCTTCATCAAACGCGACATCCTCTTGGCTACCAGCTATCCGTTGCAACAGGCAGCGCAAACGGTTGGCATCTTCATCCCCACCTTCCATGTATCAAAGCTGGTGGATCAACTGGGAACCCCAGCCCTTGCCCCCTAAGGCGGTAATTAGCACCGTGGCCAGTGAAATCAGAAAGGCTCAGATGATCGGCACCTTCGAAACCATGCTCAACACCCCACCGCGGCCTGCCACCCTGCTCTTTTGTTCGTTGCTGTATAATTACCTCTTTACCACCACACGGATATCACTCTATTTTTTAGTAGGGGTATTTATATTTGGACTGCAATTACAGATGAATCACCCGTTTATCCTTCTGCTCACCGTCGTCATGAGTATTCTACCCTTTGTAGGCATCGGTCTTATCTCCGCTGGATTTATTATCGTTTTCAAACAGGGCAGTCCAGCCAACTGGATCTCCTCTATTTCAGGACTCCTGGCGGGTGTGATGTGTCCTGTGACGGTTTTACCGTGATGGTTACAACAAGTTGCTGATTTCATCCCACTCACCCACGGACTTGAGGCCATTCGTAGGGTGGCACTTACTGGAGCTAATCTTACTGAAATAAGTAGAGAACTTTGTATATTACTTATATTTACTGGAGAATTATTGCTAGAAGGAATTGCAGCTATTCACATTGCTCTACGAATAGCCAAACGAGATGGGACATTATTACATTATTAATACAATAAGTTACTCCTGAAATAATTTTCAAAATAGAGAGATTTATGAGTGGTTTTATCGCTATTGTTAATACCGACGGTTCTCCCGTTGATCGTGGACTCCTTGCTCGATTAACCGACTCGTTACGGCATTGTGGCCCAGACCGCCACAAGATGTGGATTGACGATCATGTGGGATTTGGTCATACATTATTCAAGACCACAGATGAAGCAGAATATGAGCATCAGCCAGACAGTCTGGAAGGAGACGTCTGGATAACCGGAAGTGCACGTATAGACGCTCGTGCTGACTTAATAGCTAAACTTGGTTTGCAATCGAAAATCCGACTGGATCACACTCCGGATTCCCACCTCATCCTCCATGCCTACCGAGCCTGGGGTGACAAGTGTAGCGAGCATCTCCTTGGTGATTTTGCTTTCGTGATTTGGGACAAAAAGAAGAAAAAACTATTCTGCGCCAGAGACTCTTTTGGCATGCGCCAGTTATACTATGCCCATAGAGGAAATTGCTTTATCATCAGCAACAGTCTGCATTGCATGCTGCAACACCCATCTGTTTCAAAACGGCTTGACGATCGGGCCATAGGAGGATTTCTCCTTTTTGGTGATCATACCTGGCTCGACAAAACACTGACTGCCTATGAAGATATTAAATCTCTATTGCCGGCCCACGGCCTCGTGCTCAAGGATGGAAAGACGACTATCAGAAAATATTGGGACATCCCTACTGATATACCGTTACTCCGCTATCGAAAAGAAAATGATTATATAGACCATTTTCAGGAGGTGTTCAAAAAGGCTGTTAATGACCGATTGCGCACCAACAGAGTGGTTCTTTCTATGAGCGGCGGCATGGACTCATCGGCAATTGCCGCCACTCTTTGTGAAATTAGAGATGAAGAGAACCGAGATTTTGGTCTTAATGCTGTTACCGTTATTTACAACAAAGTACATCCCTGCCAAGAGCATTATTTTGCCGACCTCGTCGCTCGCCACCTTGGACTTTCGATTCAATATATTAACGGTGACCTGTACCCTTTTTTGTCTCAATCGATACCATCAACACGTCCTGTCGCAATTGAACAACCTTCACTTTGGCTAGATATAATCCGTAAACAAAGAATGCTGGGACGTGTCGTTTTGACCGGTAACGCTGCGGATAATCTTCTCAGCTATCCGCCCAGCTTAACCGCCTTGAAGGGAATGAGTCCCTGGAGATTATTGTCAAACTTGATTCGCCTGCGCCGACAATATGGGGAAATGCCAGGCTTTGGCATGGGATTACAAAAAATATTAAAAGGCGGGTGGTTTAAACATGGTGCACATCCTGCTGCACCGTATCCCTATCCAACATGGATAACTGCTGAATTTGAAAAAAAGATGCACCTGAAAGAGTGGTGGACAGAATATTGGACAATTAAAGAACATGCATCGACCTTTAGCTCCAGACGTTCCTTGCTGGCGGAGTCACTCCTAAAACCGGATTGGTGTGTTGCAGATATATTGACACACAGTGATTTCACACTGCCCGAACAACGAGACCCCTACCTAGATCAACGAATGGTCAAGTTCGTACTCTCGCTGCCCCCTTTGCCATGGCTCTTTAAGAAGGACATTCTCCGTCAAGCCATGCAGAAGAAGTTGCCAGCTGAAATCATTTCCCGACCCAAAACCCCATTGGGAACACTCCATCATTCACTATTACAGTTACCGGACATTCAATGGATTATTGATGAATGGCAACCTTTGCCTGAACTCAAACAATATGTTGAACGGTCAAAAATCCCAAAACTAGTAGAAGGGGCCCGTGAACCACGGTCCTCTTCTGTTAATTTAAGACCACTTATATTAAATAAATGGCTTCAACATGCCACTGAATAAAGAGGAAAAAGGTTATGAAAGGAAATACTCAGGAAGCATGATATAGGCCCGAGCCATTATCTTTAACTCCTTGATTCCTGGCGGCTTGAGTAAATTGCGAGACAGAACCAACAACCTTCAATTTTGGACTATGATAGATTTTCTTAGTATGAATATTTTTTTGTTTCACTGTTCCTGACTTCATAATCATCCCCTATTACTTAAGAAAAATATTTGTTTCGCAGACCAAAAATCTAAATAAAAAAAATAAATATTTTGTTTATATCTGCGGCACATTGGCCCTGCCCCTAGACAAACTTTCACTTCCCAAAACACCTTTTTCAAATACTTCCAAACAGTTACTATATTCCACAACAATCCCCGACATATCATAACAATTAACATTATCATCTTGAGAGAAAAAGTCAATACACAGATGCTAGCCAAGCCTCTTCAAACAGCTAAAGAGTAGTCACGCAAGAGAACAGCTATGCTCATACAATGCTGAATACACTGCAGACTGACGGGACATACCCCATGGCATCTGCAGCGTAAACATTCTGGTATTATCGAGCAGGTGAGAAAGATACAGCAAGCGCTGCCGCACCAAAAACGGAAAGGTATACAGGTAGTTAGGGTTGAGAATTTCAAATTTCTTCACCCCTTTTACCTCAGCAATACAAATATCGCCATCGGCTCCACAGGGTTCAAGTGCATAAAAAGCATGAATGGGTTTACACTCTCGCTCAAAATTCTCAGCATAATTACCTAGAACTTCAAATTCCCTGTAAGGGCGATGGTAAGGATGGGAACCACTGATCATAAATCGTCCCCCCTCAATAAACGTGGGAACCTTATCATCAGCAACAAGGGCAGCCCCCTGTTTGAGGCAATAATCTACCAGGGTTGACTTCCCCCCCATGGAGGGGGCAATAAAAAGAATTGGTTTTCCTTCAATAGCTACGGATCCGGCATGGAGAAAATCAGCCTGACCTTCAAGGGTGCAATAGAGCGGCAGAAATAAATGCACAAACCAAAAGCTAAGTAACTCGACAGTGCCGTCTTCACCCAGTTCGTAGTAGATGTGACGCTCACCACTGACCCAGTAAAAACGAACCACCCCCAGGACATCATAACACCAGGGCTGCCCTGTTTCATTGCCGTCAAAGACTCGATCACTGTACAGATAGACCTTCCGCCCATGGGCTGCATAAAAAGGAAACCCGCAGGCAGCCCCCTTTTTTAATGCCAAAGGAGGATGAGAAGAAAGCTTCACGCCAGACCGGCAGAAGGAATCCTCAGGGAAGACAAAAGGGAAAGCAATATCACTGTCGATTTTCACACCATAAACATTCATCCCCTTCCCCACTCAAAAACGGAAATGACAGTAAACCCTTCATGCCCTTTCCCACCGGTGATCATGAGATCTCCACATTTCGACCACGCATGGGCATCCATTTTCTGTTCCACATCCTTATTTTTCCGTAGACCTAGAAAAAATAGGCCGGGAATGTGACGTTTTCTCAACATATATTGAGCCGTGAGAGCTTGGGCCAGGCAGGCACTCTTCCAGGGGGTATACTTTGCGGCTCTATTTATCGAAAGGCTCACCAATGAGGCCATCTCAACCTCCTGAGACATTAAAATAACAAGGTTACGTTGATTTTGAGCGTGGTCCAAAGAACGCGTAAGCCATTTGAAAGGAATGGTTAAAATCGCAACACGCATCAAGCCCAGCAGTATAAATGCCTGCAGAAAGAGTTGTTTCTCCCGGCGACTTAAGCTTAAAAATTTTGAGATACGAGTCAACATCACATGCTTTTTTTTAGACGTTTACACAAGGAGAACATGACAAGAAAATATATTTCATCGGCAGGACAGATGAATCAAATTATTTTCAACCATATCAGACAAAAACAATTCAAGATCAGACCAACACACGTCTTCCGCAACATCAAATTCAGCAAGGAGTATTTCAACCAGTTTTTTCACAGAAATATCTTCAGCGATATTATTCCAGATACATGTCCCAACCTCATCTAGTCCCAGATATCCCCCTGATTCCATATCGAGAATAACTGTTTCACCATCAAGTTCGGTGGAAAGTTTTCCTTTTACACGGCAAATATACTGTTCTGCGCTAATCTTCATAAAATCTCGCCACCACACCTAATCAGTTATTTTTTCATTTAGTTAACAGAATGATGCTTAACTTACAAGTTAGTATTATTCTGAACGGTACAGTCCCACACAGAGACAACACCTCTTCACCGGCCACTCAGATTGACTAATTTATTTTCAGCCATATCAGGTAAAAACAATTTCAAATCGGCCAGACAGACATCTTCAACAACATCAAATTCACCAAGAACTATGGCAACCAATCCTTTAAGCGTGATCTTCTCCTCTAGATTCTGCCAAATACAGGTGCCGACCTCATCAAGCCCAAGATATTCAACGGATGCCATATCAAGGATCACTGTTTCGCCATCAAGTTCCGTGGAAATTTTCCCTTCTGCCCGACAACGATTGCTCTAACTGAATTTCCATACATCCCCCCAAAGGCAACCCGCTCAAGTTAAACTATAATGTATAAGAACCACATCTCATGGATAATCGTAGAGGAAATAAACATGACCCTAAAACATACCCTACACTTTATTCTTTTTTTTAATTATCGCCACATACAAAAAACTTGCTTTGTGTTAGGTAGTCTGGCATACAGTAAATTGTTTTTCGTTAAAGAATTATTTCTTTAGTTTTATTAAGATAACAATCTAGTACATGGGGCAAAACATGACATCATTATCAAGACACGGCTTGATACTCTTATCCGGCATTTTTTTATTCTCCATTCCGTTACAAGCACTGGCAATGACCACATCTGACCTCGGAACACTCCTCAGGGAACAAGGACTTGATGTCGGTGCTGAATCTGCTTTAGCCGCAGGAATGAATCTTGACGAGACCCTCACCACATGCATGGAACTGGAGAATACAACTCCGCGACTCAGTCTTGTTGCCCTGTGTCGTGCTGGAGCCAATCCTGCAGACTTACGAGGTGTTGCCATGGTCAAGGGAATATCACCTATCATATTTGCATCCGCAATGGATACCTGTGCGGAAGGAACCGATGAGCAAGATACTCAAGCCTATACCCCTGTTGCTGCTCGCGTCACCGCACAAGCCCGCAATGTAGGAACAACAACGCCACCCGAGCCCTACGCCAGCCCATCCACATTCTAAAGAATTTCTCAAATAAAGGTGCTCTGCACCTTTATTTTTATCTGAAAGCCTACCCAACCAAAAGGTTTACAGCGATTCTCCCACAAGAATTTTATTTAAATTTATATAATAAGTTGAGTCTATTACCATGAAAAAAATGATCACCACGACCCTGGCCCTCACCCTCTGTTCCCTAACGACTACATTGCCGTCCTTTGCGAGCGAAACTACTCCTGAAACAAACACCGGCATTCAGGCAACTGAAGTCTTTGGCATGGAAAAAGGGTATGTCCACCCCTTCATGGCCGTGACCTTAGAGGATTCAGATAATATTTATAACACCAGAACGGATACGCGCAGTGACTGGAAGGCAATATACTCTCCGGGAATCTGGCTTGCCCTTCCAGCCCAAAAAGAAATCTTCCTCAATCTCGACACAAACAATACCTCCCCGGGGGGGCATTATAAACAGCAAGACAAACAAGAAGGCTTTGAGCGTTATCAGGCCTATGCCTTATACAGCGCTGACATAGAAGAGTATCACAACTACACCGAGCGCAATAACGTCTCCCAGGCTGCCGAAGCCTTTTTTCAGCTCAATCTGCGCAGCGGGCTGTCCTTTGATTTCTTCGACAAATACTCTGACGCAGAGGACGCCGCAGGGACGGGTGACTCAACCACTATTGATGCGTACAAATCGAACCTGGCAGGCATGATCGCCGATTATCAGATTACAGACAAAGTACGCATCCGTGCTGACTACAGCAATTTCTACCTCTCATACGATGACATTATCAATGAGGGCCGTGATCGTACCGATAATGCCTATTCCTTATACTCGTTCTACGATTTCTCCGTTAAGACAAGTTTTTTTGTTGAATATCAATATGTTGACGTAGCGTATGACTCAAACACCGTTCAAGACAATGAGCAGCATTATGTCTATGGCGGCATCAACTGGGAACCGACAACCAAAACAACCCTGGCCGGAAAGATGGGTTGGCTTGACCGGCAGAATGACGAGTATGGCGGAAGTAACACGTCACTTGTTTTTGAGTTGGACGGCAGTCTGCAGATGACTGTCAAATCCAAATTAAGCCTAGCCGCCTCCCACAAGCTGAACGAATCAACTATCGAAGCAGCCGCCTACAGTCGAGACACCTCAGTAGGAGCGACTTTTGCCCAGGACATCACCGAGAAAATTACGGCAAAGCTGTTTGCTAACTATACACAGAACGATTTTCAAGGCGGGACAACCTCTAACAGAACAGATGACAGCTATACCGTTTCGCCATCCGTATCATACCTTTTCAAAGAATGGCTCCTCGGTGCAGCCGGTTACACCTGGACAGACCGGAACTCTACGGACAGCACTTTTGATTATACCACCAACGCTTTTTTCATCCGCCTCAGTGCCGGAATTTAAGTTCATCTCCTGAAACATTTTATTCAATAATGCAGCTACAGTCTGAGACGGCATTTGACAGGAAGCGTTGGTAAGCGAATGTCTTGTGCCGTTTATCTTTTACAGGTATGTTCCACCCGATGAATTTATCCCATAAAATCACCCTCTCATATCGCGCATTAGGTGTAGCATTTTTGACATTTCTGGCCGTGATGTTTGCGTCCATAGCTTTGGCTGCCGACTATTCCATTGGCTATAATGATGTCATCCGTATCAGCGTCTATGACCACCCGGATATGGAAACCAAGGTTCGCGTAAACGGCAACGGAGAAATCCTTGTCCCCCTTCTCGGCCACGTGAATGTTGACGGGCTTACTATTCCGCAGACAACGGACACTCTCACCAAACTCTTAGCCGACGGGTACATCATCAACCCTCAGGTCAACATCTTTATTGAAGAGTACGGCAGTAAAAAAGCGGTTATCCTGGGACAGGTCCTACAGCCGGGACTCTATGAATTAAGCGGGCAGACCACCCTGCTTGAGCTCATCTCCAAAGCCGGTGGGCTCAAGGATGATGCCGGAGCCAATGCCCATATTAGACGGAAAGGCCCAAAGGGCGAAAAGGACATTATAGCGATTAACCTGCGGAGACTCATGGAGGGAGGTGATATTTCTCAAAATATCACTATAAACCATAAGGATAATGTTTTTGTTTCCAAGGCCGGGATGTTCTATGTCGCGGGGGAAGTAAAGAATCCGGATGCCTATAAAATAGAGAAAGATACCACCGTGATCAAAGCCATTACCAAGGCCAGAGGGTTTACCGGCAAGGCCTCAAAGGGTAAAATACGTATCATTCGCATAACAGACGGGAAAGAGACCATCCTGGAGCGGGTCTCGCTTGACACCCCGGTGCAGGCTGACGATGTTGTGGTCGTACCAGAGAGTTTCTTCTAAAACTGTAGTCAATTCAGCCAAAGCAAATAACAATCATCAAAGCGATAGTCCTTATGAATACAAATCTTCCCCAGGAACAGGTAATACATCTTCGAGATTACTACCGGGTAATCAAAAAACATAAAGCAATTGTCCTGACTTTTGCCTTTATCACTATTGCCTTGGGACTTCTGCTAACCCTTGCCCAGACACCTAAATATGCCGCCAATGTAAATATTTTAATTGAGCGCAACTACGACACTGATGTTACAGGAGAGGGTTATATTCCTCGCGACCCTCATTTTTACGGGACACAATTCGCTATCATTCAGTCACGTAATGTTGTGAGAAGAATGGTAGAGGAACTCAAGCTTGACACCAGATATCGTCATTATTTTTTCAAACCAGAATCAACCTCACTCCTGCAACCAATAAAAGACTGGCTGAAAGATTTCATAACATTACTCATCCCCCAGGAGGATCCTGACGAAGTCAAGGCTTCTGCCACAGATACCATTGAATTATCCGCTATCACCGATGCCCAAATAATCATCGATATGATCCTGGGCGACCTTACCGCCAAACCAATCCCTAATACAAAAATCGTCGTTATTGAGTATACCCATGAACATCCTGCTATGGCTCAGCTTATTGTCAATAATATTGCTAAAGCCTATATGGATGAAATACTTGAAATCAAGATGCACGCCTCAAGTTACGCCATAGAATGGATGACCAGTAAAGCCAAAGAGGAAAAAAAGAAGCTTGCAGCCTCTGAAAATCTCCTCCAGCAATACTCCCGGGACCACGATCTTGTCACCGTTGAAAACAAGATGGCCATTGTCCCTCAGAAACTCTCGGAATTCTCTCGTCAGCTCTCCACCGCCGAAGCAGACATGCAGCAACTTAACGAGGTGTATCTGCAGATTAAAAATGCTGGAGATGATCTTGAAGCCATTGAATCCATCCCGGCAGTCACCGCTAATAAAACATTGCAGGCCCTGCGAGACGCCATCCTTAAAGCAGAACAGCATATTGGTGAATTATCGGAAAAATATGGTTATAAGCATCCTATGATGATCAAAGCCGTAAGTGAGCGGGATGGTCTTCTTGTTGAAAAAAGAAATGAGATTAAGCGCATTGAACGCTCCACTAAAAACGACTATAAGCTGGCTCGTTCAAAGGCAATAAACCTCCAGGGACTCCTCGACCAGACCAAGCAGGAGCTCTTGAACATCAAGGAACGATTCATCCAGTACGATATTTTAAAGCGTGAGGTTGATACAAACCGCATCCTCTACGACGCCCTTATTGGCCGCATTAAACAACAGAGTGCCAGTGAGCAGACCCAGGCGGTCAATATCTGGGTGGTTAAGAACGCGGATTTACCCAAGTCGCCATCTTCACAACGTAAAAAATATATGCTGCTCGCCTTAAGCCTTGGTATCTTCGGTGGCGTTGGCATAGCATTTCTCATTGAATATCTTGATAACACCATTAAATCAGCCAGTGATCTTGCGCGGCGAATCGGCTTCCCAATTTTAGGCATTGTGGCTTCACCCAAGAAAGATCAAGACATCAATACCATTGTCAAAGAAGATTCCAAAAGCTTAATCTCCGAGAGCTATCGGAGCATACGGTCACAAGTACTGCTTTCTTCCGCTGAACATCCACCGAAAACGATTCTTGTCTGCTCGGTATCTCCCAAAGAGGGCAAGACGACAACTGCGGCGAACTTTGCACGAACCCTGGCTCAGACAGGAAAATCGGTGCTCATCATCGATTGTGACCTGCGCAAGCCCCGGCTGCACACCTTATTCAAAATACCGAATCAGGTCGGGCTAAGCACCTTCCTCACCGGCTCCGACACCGAAGTGTCCATTCTGCCATTAGCCGATGAACCGATGCATATCATTCCATCAGGACCAATTCCACCCAACCCTTCGGAACTGCTCACCTCGAATCAGATGCACAAGCTCCTCGCCGCCATGAAGGCACGATATGATTTTGTCATTATCGATTCACCACCGGTGCTGAGTGTCACCGACAGTCAAATCCTCAGCAAGATGGCGGACGGCACCCTGCTCATTGTCCGCTACGGCCAAACCACATGGGAGCAACTCCAACACGGTACCAAATTATTCACTGATGTTCAGGCGACAATGCTCGGCGTTGTATTAAACGGGGTTGAAGAAAAGGGCGGCGACACCGGCTATTATTACCAGGGCTATTATGCTTATTACGGAGATGATGCGAAGCGTAAGTCATGATTGATATCCACAGCCATATTTTACCCGGCATTGACGACGGAGCAGCAGATCTGACTGAATCGCTGGTAATGGCGCTAATGGCTGTACAGGACGGCATTAAAACGATTATCGCCACCCCCCATATCAGCGGCCACCTTACACACCGGGCGCTGATTCAAGCCAAGGTCGATGAACTCCAGACATCCTTAAAAAACGCGGCCATTCCACTGGAAATCGTAGTGGGCGCTGAAGTGCCGTTTCATTTCAACGGAACCTTTGGAGACTTCACATTAGGCAGGAGTTCATTCCTCCTGCTGGAACTTCCCCATACCCATGTCCCGGCTAACGCCAGCCAAAAAATTCACGAATTACATGTCCTGGGCTTGAAGGTCATCATCGCCCATCCTGAACGCAACAGCGAGATCAGCCAACACCCGGATATTCTGGACGAACTTCTCGAATGCGGTGCCCTGGTTCAGCTCACCGCGGAATCCGTCACCGGAGACCTTGGTATACAAACACAGTATTGTGCCCATTATCTACTCAGACGAAAGAAGGTCCATTTTCTGGCCACAGACTGCCATTCCAGTCTGCAGCGCAAACCCCTTCTCCAGAAGGCCCTGAAGATTGCAGGCAAGATCATTGGTAAAAAACAGGCGTCGGCCCTGGTGGAGGAGAATCCGCGGCTGATCCTTGAGCCGTATGGCCGGGAAGCAGCAGAGGAGGGCCATTCATGAAAACCGCGTCATACTGGATTTTCATCATTACCCTTATCTTCTGCCCCCTGGCCTTTGGGAGTGTGGAGCCCTGGTCACAGGCCATTATGCAGTTCCTCGTTCCCCTCGGGCTCTGCTGTTTCCTTTTTTCCGGGTACAGTAGAGACCATTGGCGTACAGTGCCCGGGCTCCTGCCCCTGTTAGGTATCCTTCTTTTTATTGGTCTGCAACTTATTCCTCTGCCCATTGCTCTACTAAAAATCATATCTCCGGCCTCCTTAGCCATTTATCAACCCCTTATTGACCTGCCAAATGGCCCAACATTCTTGCCCATTACTATCAATATAAAAAGTACCGTCAATGAGCTATGCAGATTAACGACCTATGCTTGCTTTTATATCCTCACAATCCAACTTACAGCTTCATACACCAGACTCCGCCGAACCATATTTATTATTGTGACCCTTGCTGGTGTAATCGCCTTTTTCGCCATTATTCAAAAATTCACATCACCAGATAAGATATTCTGGTTCAGGCAGGCCCCCCTGACAGCAAACCCTGTCGGCCCATGGATATACCGAAATCACTATGCCGGCTTTATGGAGATGATCATTCCTTTTGGCCTGGCGCTCTTTCTCCAATACCGTCCACAGTTTAGCTACAAGCTGCCCCTGCGTGAGAAAATCATCTCTGCCCTGACCCTACCAACTGCTAATCGTCACATTCTCTTCGGTTTTGCAACCTTCATCATGGCAAGCTCTGTCATCATTAGTTTATCTCGTGGTGGTATCATTTCAACCGCCTTGTCTTTTCTTTGTTTTATTCTGCTATTGAACCGCAATAAACAACTTGAAAGAAGAAAACTCCCCATCATCATCTGCCTTGTTATGATATTTCTTCTGACCTTCTGGCTGGGCTGGGAGCCTGTTATTAACCGATTTAACCAAATGACAAATGCTGAAAATGATTTTTTTAACGACCGTTTTCTGATTTGGCAAGACACTCTACCCCTTATTAAAGATTATTGGCTTGCCGGGGCAGGCTTTGGCACCTTCATTTATATTTTCCCTCTCTATCGTGAAATGTTATCGCCAGGATTAATTATTGATCATGCCCATAACGATTATCTTGAATTATTGGCAAATGGCGGAATCATTGGTGCATTTCTCATTTTATGGTTTCTTGGCACGATATTGTCTCAAGCCATTAAACAATTACAGCAACGACGGGACAATAATGCCAAACTCCTCGGCATCGCAGCAATCTGTTCCATACTCTCCATCGCTTTTCATAGTGTAACTGATTTCAATATGCATAATGGGGCCAATGGTCTTTACTTCTTTTTCACCTGCGGGCTCTTGATATCTGCAACCCATACCAAAAAGAGATCAAAACAGGCGACCTTCCTTAAAACGGTACCAGCGCCTAAATTACGTTTGGGAATTCCAGTGATCTGTCTTGGCTTAGGCCTGATAATACTCAACCAGGGTAGAGCACAGGCCTATCAACACTACGTGACTATTAAGGATATCTATTTAAACCGGAATATCCCTGAGCCCGTTATCACCGATTTAAGTTTGAAGATGAAAGAAGCCTGCAAAAAAGATCCGCTTACAGCAACCTACCCCTTTGCTCTGGCTAACATTCACACCTTTTTAAAGACACCAGCTGAGACAGCTCACTATTACCAAAAGGCCCTGCTCCGTAACCCCACTAACCCATCATACCTTCTTCAAGCTGGGTATTATCTCGGCCAAAATGATCCCACAATAGAGTACGAACTCTTAAAAGCTGCCGCACGTGCAGATCGAACCAGCAGCTGGGTCAACCGCAACCTGGCTGCGTGGTATTTGGAGCAGGGAGACAAGGAGCAAGGTTTCCATTATTTGCAGACCGCGCTTTCTTTCGAGGAAAACCCGAATAATTTCAGTCAATATGTCGCTATTGCCTTAACGAACAAGATATCGTTACTGGAACTGGAGGACATCCTCCCCAAACAGACAAAGACCTTCATGCAGATGGGTTCCTTCCTGGCAAAGGAACAGGATATTGAATCAGCGACCTTCTATTATAAAGAAGGCATGAGATACCTGAGTCAGGACGATGTGCAGCCATGGTATTTCACTTCGCCCTTCAGGTTCTTCTGGCAGCAGAAACAGTATGACAACGCCATGTCTATCGCGAGAACAGCAGTGGAGTATATGCCTGAGAATGTATCTGTCCTGCTCATGGCAGGAGATATCTACCTGCAGCAGGAGATCCCGTATAAAGCAAAGGAATACTACCAGCAGGCGTTAATGGTTGAACCGGGGAACGGACGGGCAGAGCGGGGGCTGAAACGGCTTGATAAGGGGCGCTAATCGGTCACATGTTCTTCAGCATATTGGGCCAGAACCTCATGGATTCGATACGGCGGCCTCACTTCGAAGTAATGATCGACAATCATGTGACCAATCTCATGGGAGAACACCCGGAGACTTGCATCATCAACAGCAATATACATGGTCTTCTCACTGAGTGAATAATAGGCAATGTGATTGGTGGACTTATTGTACTTCTCCCGATAAATACGTTGGACGTGTTTTCTGCTTGGCAGAAGGACAAGGGTAAAGTGAATTTTGGCAGGAAACATATCAAGCACGGTTTCCACCTTCTCAACCACAAGATCAATCTTATTTTTTATATCATCCTGGCGTGAGACCGAACGCATTCCTTTCAGCATTCTACTGAGTTGTCGTCCTAAATAGAGTTCGTCGTCAAAATCATACAGGAGGTTTGTATCCGCGTATTGCACTGTGGCATAACGGGTTTGGAGATCCTGACTCGAAGCAGTCAGGGGAATGAGGAGAAGGACGAGGATACCCCAGAAGGCATACCATGGTCCCTTCAGTAATTTGTCCATAAGAATGTTTTTATTCTTCTATGGTGTATGTCTCTAAAGTGGTTTGAATTTCTTTATGGACCGTTTGCATGCGCTGCTGCAGCACGGATAAGTCCTGTTCAGATGTGCAGAGTTCCAATTCATCGTTCAAACTCTGCAGATGAGAAAACGTATCGCCGAGCTTCCGGTTAAGAACTGTCAATTTCTTTGCCAACTCCTGACCTTCATCTTTCTTCCGTACATAAACAATCCCGCCGATCCTGCCGGAGATCATAGCATCGAGAACCATCTCAAACTTGTACAATGGTCCAGCTGTACGATGGGATTGCAGAAGCACCCACAAGACAACAAGGAGGCCAATAGGAATTAAAAGAATCCAACTGGCCTTAAGGAGCTCGTGGACAAACAGCAAGGGTGTTTTGCCAACCTGCAGATCATTGTTCTGATAGACAATGGTCAGACTATCTGAGGTGAAATAGAGCAATAACCCGCTGAACAGCACGAGTCCGACAGCAAGAAGGAGATAGACCTGAAACATCATCTTTCCCTGCAGTCGTTTATTGATGAAAAAATTACGGCGTTTATAATTCCGAGCCATCAGCGTCCCTGCTCCTTCTGCTTGGGTGCAACCTCAATTTTGGCTTGCTCCATTAATGATTCCTGCCACTGGCTAAAAATTTGCTGGCGACGATACTCTTTAATCACGGCAAGGTCACGACCATCATCATAATGATCAAACAAGGCATCCTTTTCACCTATATGTTGAACGATAATGACATAATTTTGGCCAAAAAGATGAAAGGGGGCGGATGCGACACCGGGTTTGAGAAATAAAATCTCCATGCGGATGGCGGCGCTCAAATCCCGATAAGGACCGCTAAGATGCTCTGGTTCGGCAACAATAGATTGCCCTGGAGATGCAACCGGCACAAGATCCAGTTCTATTGTCCGGCCAAGCAGATCCGTATAGGCTGCAAACTCTTCAGTGGTCGGGCTGTAATGGATTGATGCCATTTTCCGATCAACCAAATTTTTAACAAGAGACTGCTCGTAAAATGTTTTTATGCGATGGTGAAAAGATTCCTCCTGATCAACCTTCTGCCGTAATGCTTCGGCAATAAGAATCTCCCGCATGATTAATGATTCAGGCAGATCACAGGATTGGTCAAAAAGGGAGGGAGAGTGCTGCTTGAGTTCGGCAATTTCAGTGGAGGAAATACAACGTCCATCAATCCGAATCACATAGCTCTGATCGGTATTAGACGAAAAGGTTGGAAAATAGAAAAAACTGAAAGAGGCAATAACTGCGATAAAAATGATGTAGACAATATATTTCATAATCGAGACTCGATGCTACGCACAATCAATCTGTTTATAGGAAAGTTTATACACTCCTGCACATAGTATACATTATAGAGTCATTACGAAACTAAAATAACCGGCTGGCAACCCGTCAGGCTGGAGTAAAAATGACCTTGCAGAATTTTCTCTTGCCAACTTGCAGCAGCACCTCACCGGTGCAGGGAATATTATAATCAAGATCGGTCACCTTCTCACCAGCAACAGAAACAGCATTCT
>JAQIBE010000231.1 GCA_027859235.1 Desulfobulbaceae bacterium | reverse complement strand
GACCTCTGGAAATAGTTTGGTAGCTGTTTCCAAAATACACCTAAGTCTTGTTTCTCTCAAAGATGTTTTAGTGCCAGCCACCTACAGAGGTTATGCACTTATTATACGAATTCAGGGATGATGATTGTTTAAATAATAAGATTTACGGAGGTCATGAGAAATGCAGAAATTCGAAAAAGTACCTGGGCTCATTGGTTTATGTATACTTACCCTGTTATGGTTTTGGCCAGGGGAGGTTCTGGCCATTGATAATTCAGAATGTCTTGACTGTCATAGTGATGATGGGTTGGTTCGTGAAAACCCTGATGGCGGAGATTTTCATGACAGCCTTTTTGTGGATGGGGAGAAGTTCAATCACTCTGTCCATCATTTAAATGACATTGGCTGTATTGATTGTCATTCCGATATTGATGCCTTGGACTATGATAATGAGGTGCCCCATGCTGTAAATCTTGCCCAGGTTGATTGTGCCGCATGCCATGAGGAAGAGGCCAGTGCCTTTGGCAATAGTGTTCATAGTAAAATACGAGGCAAGGGCATTACCATGACCTGTTATGCATGTCATGATTATCATTATGTGAGTCATCTCGCAGCCGCTTCAGTTGCTGAACGTGAAAATAACTTCTGTGCAAAATGTCATAATCCTTTCCAGGGCCATGATTGGTTACCTAAGAAGGCTGAACATTTTGCCTTTGTTGAATGTACGGTTTGTCATGCGCCGGAGGTTCCCCGTCATATTCATTTGAAGTTTTTTGATCTGGTTACTAATAAATTTTATAAGGGGGCAGAGATCCTCGAAATCCTTGGCATTAACTATGAAGAATTTATGCCCTTAGTGGATAAAGATAAGGATGGGGTGATTGGTAAGGATGAGTTTGAAGTCCTGGAGCTTATGTTACGGCAGAAAAATGTCCATGCTATATTTCACGCAGAATTAGTAGCAGAAATGCAACCTGTTGCCCATCAGGTTAATCGCGGTGTAGCTGAACGGAATTGTGAAAAATGTCATTCCGCTGATTCGCCCTATTTTAATGCTGTAACCATCGTTCTCACTAAAGAGGATGGGAGTGTTGATCATCATAACGTTGATCGATCTGTGCTTGAGAGTTTTAGTTTGAAACATTTTTATCTCTATGCCGGTACGCGAATGAAAATGCTTGACTGGATTGGTCTCGGCCTCATTGGTGGCGCTGTTTGCGGGGTTTTGGGACATCTAACCATCCGTGTTTTAACCATTCGGGTGCGATCAAGAAGAAAAGAGAACGATAAGAAAAATAAAAAATAAAGGAGGATTTGTCATGAGCGAAAAAAAGTTAATATATATTCATCCAGCCCCTGTACGAGTCTGGCACTGGATTCACGCTGCTGGCATTGTTGCGCTGGTACTCACAGGCTTTCAAATCCGCTTTGCCGAGATGCTGGGGATTATGCCGCTCAAAGATGCCATAACACTTCATAACTATGTGGGATTTATGGTGATTATCGATTACTTTGTCTGGTTGACCTATTATTTAGGCACAGGAAAAATCAAGATATACTTTCCAGATTTCCGTACCTTTATCCCAAACGCTATTCGCCAGGTTAAATATTATGGTTTTGGCATCTTCAAAGGTGATCCTAATCCTCACCAGATGACTCCTGACAATAAATTTAATGCCATGCAGCAAAAGGCCTATTTGGGTCTTATGTTTTTCGCTCTGCCGGCCCAGATGGTTTCAGGGGTGTTTTTATGGCGTGTTAAAGGCTATGCCGATTATGTCCATTTTCTTGGTGGAATTAAGATCATTGATACGGTTCATGTTCTTCTTTTCTTTTTCTTTGCCTCGTTTCTTGTAGCCCATTGTTATCTTGCCACATTAGGTCACACGCCCCTTGCCCATTTTAAAGCAATGTTTACGGGCTATGAAGAACATCATGATGAATGACCGATGAAGAGGGGAGGGGCACGATGGTTATGGCTGCCATCATGCGCTCCTTCCTGCTGCTCTATGATTTCAATGCTTTTAGATAGATACAAAAGAATCTCTGTTGGAGAAGTATCATGACACAATTCTATAAGAAAATGGCAGTTTGGCTTGGTGTTTGTGTTGTTGCTGTTCTTGTCTTTACTCTCTATGGTCGGCCTGGTGAGAGTGAGAGTACGCTGGTTTCGTACAGCCAGTTTAGGGAAAATCTGGAAAATGATGTTATTACCCATCTTACAATTGAGGAGAATAAGGCTATTTGGGTAAGCAAAGAGGAATCTTTTTCGGCTCAGCTCCCTGATTCTATGGCCCATATTGATACCTATGTTGATGCCGGTATTGAGGTTGAAATTATTGGTGAAAAAAAAGGGGAATGCTGCATATCTTCTATACATGGGCTCCTTTCCTCATTTTATGTGGCATTTGGTATTTTTTTATTCGTAAAGGTGGCTTGGGTAAAGCGAAGGCCTTTGGTCAACTTCAGGCGCAGGTTGTTGATGCGGATCGCTCCAATGTAAGTTTTAAGGATGTGGCCGGTATTGACGAGGCCAAAGAGGAGCTTGTTGAAATTGTAAATTTCCTGAAAAACCCTGATAAATATACCATCGCCGGAGCCCGTATTCCAACTGGAGTGCTTTTGTACGGTGAACCTGGGACGGGGAAAACATTACTTGCAAAAGCCATTGCTGGTGAAGCGGGTGTGACCTTCTTTTCCATAAGTGGTTCAAATTTTGTTGAGATGTATGCCGGTATTGGTGCATCAAGGGTTCGTGATCTCTTTATTCAAGGAAAAAAGAAGGCGCCCTGTATTATTTTCATTGATGAGATTGATGCTGTGGGTAAACGTCGGGGGGGAGGGAGTAATGATGAGCGTGAACAGACCTTAAATCAACTTCTGGTTGAAATGGATGGCTTTCAGGCGAATGATAAGGTGATCATTGTGGCGGCGACGAATAGACTTGATACCCTTGATCCTGCCTTGCTGAGACCGGGCCGTTTTGATCGGCAAGTCCTAGTACCCCTTCCTGATGTTTTGGGGCGGGAGCATATTATTAAGGTTCATGCTGAGAAGGTACAGACTGATGAGAGTGTTGATTGGCATCAGATCGCCAAAGAGACACCCGGTTTTTCAGGTGCTGAACTTGCCAATCTGGTTAATGAAGCTACCCTAATGGCTGTTAAGGGCGGAGGAAAGATAGGCATGGTTGAGCTTGAACTCGCCAAAGATAAGGTGATGATGGGGGCTGAGCGCAGGTCGATGATTATCTCTGAAAAGGATAAAGAGATAACCGCTTATCATGAAATTGGCCATGCCCTTGTGGCACTTATGACGCCGGGGGCCGATCCTGTGGTGAAGGTCTCTATTATTCCCCGTGGTGAATCCATGGGGCAGACCATGCAGGTGCCTGATATGGACAAGCATTCTCATTCCTGTGCCTATCTCTTTGATAAAATCTGTGTTCTTCTCGGTGGTAGAATTGCGGAAGAGCTCATTTATGAAGAACTGACAACCGGTTCAGCAAATGATATTGAACGGGCCACAGGTCTGGCCCGGCGGATGGTCTGCGAGTGGGGGATGCATGAGAAGATTGGGCCTGTTGTTTATAATAATATGGATCATCCTGGCATGATTGGGCCTGCTATCAGTGAGCAGACGGCAGTTATGATTGATGAGGCTGTAAAAGATATTATTCAGCGAGCCTATGATTATGCCAAGAAAATTTTGCTTGAAAACACCTTGCTTCTCAATGGCCTTACCCAGGAGCTCCTTGATAAAGAGACTATTTCTGCTGCTGATATTGAACGTGTTATGGGGCATAGGCGAGGCCTAAGTTGCCATAGCGTATAACTAATCCATGGATAAGGCCAAGCCTCTTTGTTCAGCGGGATTTATGAGGATTTCTTCTTGCCTGAGGGGAATTCAATCTTGTATTTTTTCATTTTCCGCCAAAGCGTGGTCTTCTCGATACCAAGCAGGGTAGCTGTCTTACCACGATTGCCATCACACTCCTGCAAAGCTGAGAAGATGGTTGCAGCTTCGGCATTTGATAATGGGGTGGCTTTTTCATTTCCCATGTTTTGCAGAGTGGGCTGAAAGGAAGCCGTGAGGCTTTCCGGCAGACAATCAACATCAATGATTGTTCCATGGCAGAGGACAAAACAGTATTCTATAATGTTTTCAAGCTCACGAATATTGCCTGGGAAGTTATGACGCATGAGGATACTGATAACTTCTGGTGAGGCTGATTCTATATTTTTTTGCTTTAATGTATTGAATTTCTGAATAAAATGATCCACTAGGATTTGGATATCTTCACGCCGTTCTGATAGGGGTGGCAAAAAGATCTTGATGATATTCAAGCGAAAGAAAAGATCCTCACGGAATAGACCATCTTTGACCAGTTGTTCAAGATTCTTGTTACTGGCGGCGATAACCCGGACATCTGCCTTTTCTGTTTTGGTGGCACCAAGGGGTTCATATTCCCGTTCCTGCAGGATTCTCAGGAGGCGGAGTTGCAGAGCAGGGGAGATATCACCCACCTCATCAAGAAAAATAGTTCCGCCTTCAGCAAGGGCAAAGCGTCCTGGTTTATCGTTGTTTGCCCCCGTAAAGGCTCCCTTTTTATAACCAAAGAGTTCTGACTCAAGGAGGTTGTCTGGCAGAGCTGCACAGTTAAGGGCAACATATTTGCCCTTTCGCTCACTCAGGGTATGGGTCGCCTTGGCAAAGAGTTCCTTGCCTGAACCGCTCGGCCCTTCAATGAGCACGGTGGCATTACTCTTAGCAATATTGGGCAGAATCGAAAATATTTTTCTAATTTTATGGTTTTTGCTGATAATATCCTGAAACTCATACTTATCGCTGACCTCTTTTCTCAGGGCTTCAATGGCTGAACAGTCGCGAAAGGTCTCTATTCCGCCGATAGCAATGCCGTCTTCGTCACGCAGGGCGGAGGTGGTAATACTAATTGGGATACGCTGGCCACTTTTATTGGTGATCGATACCGGGAGATGGGTGACCTCTTCACCTGTTTTGATTGATTGGCTCAGGGCGCAGGATTCTTCACAAATATTGGTATTAAAGATATCAAAACATTTCTGTCCTAGGGCCTCTCTCTTCTGAAATCCGGTGATTTTTTCTGCCGCTCTATTAAAAGAGGTAATGTGCCAGTCGTTATCAACGGTAAAGGCCCCATCATCTATAGAATCTAGAATACAGTCGCTTAATGAGAGGTTTTTGCGTAAGCCAACCAGAGTAGAGATGTCTTGGAAGGTTTCCACGCCGCCTATCATTTTTCCGGTCTCATTACGCAGGGCGTAGGCATTAACGCGAATCGGTATTTTATCCCCTTCTTGATCTTCAATGGTCACTTTAAGGTCTGTAATGTCAATTCCTGTTTCCATTGATTTTTTAAGGGCGCAGGAGGTCTTGCAGATGTCCGCCTTAAAGATATCGTAACATTTGCTGCCAATGGCGGTATTGCGGTTTACACCGGTTATTGTCTCAGCAGCACGGTTGAATGAGGTGATATCCCAGTTATGATCCACTGAAAAAGCACCATCGACGATGGATTCAAGTATGGAATCACTGAGGGTGATATTCTGACGTAATTTCTCCATGGCAGAAATATCATGGAAGGTTTCGACTCCGCCGATTACTTCAAATTTTTCATTACGAAGTACTGAGGTTTTGATGGTGATGGGGATTAAGTCACCTTCGATGTCTTGAATGGTTACTTTCGGCTTTGCGACATCACGTCCTGTTTCAATTGATTCTTTCAGGGCGCAGGCTGATTTGCAGATATTGGCCTTCAGGACATCAAAACATTTCCGGCCTATGGCGTCTGAGCGATGGACACCTGTTATTTCCTCAGCAGCACGGTTGAATGAGGTGATTATGCGATCATGGTCAACTGAGAACGCCCCATCACTGATAGATTCCAGAATCTGGTCACTGAGGTTTTTGGCCTCAAAATCCCTTGTCGGCTCATTTGCATGGCGAAGAATTTCAACTCCGCCTATAAAATCATTATGTTCATCAAAAAGTGGTGTTGAGTAAGAGATAACGCTGAGTTTGATGCCGTGACCGTTGGTCAAATTGATATTGTGGCTAATGATTTTTTCGCCTAATTGCTTGGCTTGTTTGAGGGCACAGCTTGACTTGCAGATACTGGTTTGGAGAATGTCATAGCATTTCTTGCCGGTCACATCCCAGCGTTTCAATCCGGACATGAGCTCAGCAGCGCGATTAAAAGAGGTGATATTGAATTCACTGTCAACGATGAAGGCGGGATCGGTGATGGAGTTGAGTGAATGAGGGGTGAATGGTGACTCGCTGCTCTTTGGCTTTATGGTGTTCATTTCTGCGCCCTGTTCTCAAAGATTTATCTACTCTATAGAATATGGCCTCCCAACCTATTCAACTAATTAATTAAACATCTTCGGGTAGGCAAGGTCAAGGGTTACCTTGTTGCAGTAATGCAATAAGTGGTTTGGTTATGAGTTGCATTTGCGCAATAATGCACGTATTGATTTTATATCTTGTGGCTGTAGTCCCCCGTGTTTAGGGAGATGAGCATTTGTCGGTGCTTGGCCTGTATTCTGCAATACATTCATTACTCACCTTATGGGTACCTTGGAAGAAAGGACAATTGAGTGTCGATGGGATTGTTTATTTGTCTTTGGCTCGAATAAAAGAGACTCATTGGCTGTGCTTTTTCCAGGGTACCCCTTTCTCAACCAGGTTGGGTAGGGTGTTAACGCCACTTAAATCTTACTCGAGGTGAAAGTATGAAAATTGCAATATCAAGTACAGGTGAAGGTCTAAATGATCAGGTTGATCCACGCTTTGGTCGAGCGCCTTATCTTTGCCTTTATGACACTGGTTCAAAGGCTATAGTGGAAGTGATTAATAACGGTACAGGTGTACAGGCGGCCCAGGGTGCAGGTATTACTGTGGCAGGTCTTGTTGCCAGTAAAAATGTTGAATTTGTTTTAACAGGAAAAGTAGGTCCGAAAGCTATGGCGGTCCTGGATAAAGCACATATCAAGGTGATTTCTGATGTGACAGGGAGTGTTGCTGATGCTGTTGCTGCTTTTACAGGTGATCAAAGCAATACGCCGCCGCCACAAAAGACGAATGAACGTCAACCTGCTTTTTGCCGCCAGAGCGGTCGTGGTTTAGGTGGTGGACAGGGACAGGGACGTAGGCGTGGAGGGCAGGGCCGGGTTTAACTCTTTATGGTTGTTGAGGTGATCTAATGCAAATAGCTATTGCCAGTGGTAAAGGTGGAACAGGCAAGACGTCTGTGGCAACCAGTTTAGCCTTATGTGCAGATGGTGCCGTGCAATTTCTTGATTGTGATGTTGAGGAGCCCAATGGTCATATTTTTTTAAAACCTGAGTTCTCTACAAGTCGTATCCACACTACAGTCATTCCACATATTAATGATGATCACTGTTCTCTTTGTGGAAAATGTCGAAATATCTGCAGGTTCAATGCGATTACCATGTTTGGTGAAACCATAATGGTGTTTTCAGAACTCTGCCATTCCTGTAATGGCTGTTTCCTCGTTTGTGAAGACAATGCCATTGCCCGTGATACCCGTGAAATAGGTGTAATAGAGTCGGGTTACGCCGGGTCTATTGACTTTGTTCATGGTCGTGTGCGCATAGGGGAGGCAATGGGGGTGTCGCTCATTAAAGAGGTGAAGAAGATGGCCGGAGAATCACTGGTCATTATTGATGCTCCGCCTGGCACATCCTGCCCCTTTGTCGAGACAGTGCGTGGTGTTGATTATGTCATTCTTGTTACAGAACCGACTCCTTTTGGTCTTTATGATCTCAAACTTACCGTACAGGTGTTGCGTGATTTAAATATTCCCCATGGGGTAGTCATTAATCGCTCTGATTATGGTGATCATCGTGTGGAAGAGTGGTGTACGCATGGTCATATTCCTGTGCTCATGAAGATCCCTTTTCAGCGTTCTTTAGCTGAAGGGTATGCCCGGGGTGAAACACTGGTTGAAAGTCTGCCTGAATTACTTCAGCCCATGCAGGATCTTTTACAGGAGGTGATGTAATGAAAGAGATCATCGTTTTGAGTGGTAAAGGTGGAACTGGCAAAACAACGTTGTTGGGATCTCTGGCTTGTCTTGCTGAAAATAAGGTTCTTGCCGATTGTGATGTGGATGCAGCAGATCTACATCTTCTCCTTGATCCTAAGCCCCGGAGTGAAAATGAGTTTCGTTCTGGCGTAAAGGCACGGGTTGACACCATGCTCTGTACCAGTTGTGGTACCTGTGTAGAGTTATGTGAGTTTGATGCTGTTACTCTGCCGGATACTGCACTGGTCGATAGTCTGGCATGTGAAGGATGCGGGGTCTGTGCATATTTTTGCCCTGAACAGGCGATTATGTTGGATAAAAATCATTGTGGAACATGGTATGTCTCAGATACGGATTATGGGTCATTGGTGCATGCCCAACTCTTTGCTGGTGAAGAAAATTCAGGAAAACTCGTCTCCTTTGTCAAGGGAAAGGCCCGTGAAATAGGCAAAGAAAAGGATGCTGAGTATATTTTAATTGATGGCGCACCTGGTATCGGTTGCCCTGTTATTGCCTGTATCTCTGGAGCTGATGCCATTGTGGCGGTGACCGAGCCCACCTTCTCTGGTTGGCATGATTTGGAGCGCGTTCTTGATTTAGCTGATCATTTTCAGGTTCAGGTTTTTGTCTGTCTGAATAAATGGGATTTATATCCTGAAATGGCTGATATTATAACGGTTAATTGCCGCAGGCGGGGAGTTGAGGTTCTGGGACGAATTCCCTTTGACCGGGCTGTAATCGAAGCTCAGTTGCGTGGAGTGCCGGTGGTCCGGCAGGACTCACCAGCAGCAACGGCCATTGTCACCTTTTGGTTTAAGCTGCAGTTACAAATGTGCTATGTGCTGCCCGAAATAAAACAAGGCCCCTTGGTTTATTTGCCGGAACGGCATGCCAGGTAAGTAGAGATGAATGAATTGCTTGAAGTGAAGGTATAATGGAAATTATTTTGAGCAGACATGCCATAAATTTATTATACATTTTCTTGGCTTATTCCATTTTTTAGATCAAACTCTATTTTTATAGAGGTCATTGCTAAATTGGCCTGTACGCAGAAAGGTCATCGTTTCTGTGATGACGTGGCGCTGTTTCATTTTGATGATATGGAGTGGTCTCAATTTACGCCGGTGACACTCGGTGTGACAGCTGTGGCACGGGCAATGTATGGTTGATTAGGCGGTGCGGATCTTGGGAGACACGCGGTTGGTTGAGGCTGAGACAGAGAAGGTTTTGACATTATACGAAGCGACACGTACTATTCACTTTTCAGCACTGCTAAAAACGCTTTCTGGGGAATATCAACATTGCCCACGGTTTTCATGCGTTTCTTTCCTGCTTTTTGTTTTTCGAGCAGTTTTCTCTTGCGGGAGATGTCACCACCGTAACATTTTGCTGTAACATCCTTTCTTAAAGCGGCAATAGTCGTTCTTGAGACAATATCCCCTCCAATAGCGCCTTGAATAGCAATTTTAAACATCTGGCGGGGAATTTCCTCTTTGAGCTTGTCACAGGCATGAAGTCCACGAGCTCTGGCATTGGATTTATGGACAAGCTGGGATAAGGCATCCACCCGCTCACCGTTAACCAGAATATCCAGCTTAACCAAATCGCTCTTGCGATAATCCATGAGCTCATAGTCAAAGGAGCCGTATCCCTGGGTTATCGACTTTAACTTGTCGTAAAAGTCATAAATAACTTCAGCAAGGGGTAATTCGCAGATGAACTCAATCCGTCCCGGCATGGGGTAATGGTAATTTGTGTTTTCACCGCGACGGTCCATGCACAGGGACATCACGGATCCCATGTAGCGCTCAGGGATGAGAATTGTTGCTTTTATGTATGGTTCTTCTGTGTAGGCAATAGAAGCTGGGTCAGGGAAATGAGACGGGTTGTCCACTTCAATCTTTGTTTTATCGGTTAAGTAAAAATAATAACAGACTGAAGGGACAGTGAGAATAATGGGAATGTCGAACTCCCGTTCGATGCGTTCCTGAATAACTTCAAGGTGAAGTAGGCCAAGAAAGCCACAGCGGAAACCAAAGCCCAGTGCCGATGATGAATCTTTCTGAAAGGTGAGAGAGGCATCATTCAGTTTAAGTTTATCCATGGCCACAGCTAATGCTTCGTATTCGTCCGTTGAGATCGGATAAATAGAAGAGAAAACCACCTGTTGGATTTCCTGGAAACCTTTTAACGGTTCCGCACAGGGATTATCCTTCAATGTGATGGTGTCACCAGGTTTCGTGTCCGTAATGTTTTTAACGCCGGCCAGTATATAGCCAATCTCACCCGCCTTTAGCTCTTTTTTCTTGAATCGTGTGATCTGGAATAAACCAACTTCTTCAACTTTGTAGCTGGTCTTTGTGGCCATGAAGGTGACCACATCCCCGGGTTTCACGGTTCCATTTATAATTCGTACCGAGATGATGGTGCCACGGAAGGCGTCGTAACTTGCATCAAAGATAAGAGCTTGGAGAGGCTCGTTTGCATCCCCATAAGTTGGAGGGGGAAGATGCTTTACTATGGCTTCCAGGATATCGGCAACACCTTCACCGGTTTTAGCGGAACACATGCAGACTATTTCTGCATCAAGACCAAGGTCTTCTTCTATCTGCAGGGCCACCGCTTCGGGGTCAGCGGCCGGGAGATCAATTTTGTTAATGACCGGCAGGACATCAAGGTCATTTTCCATGGCAAGGTAGAGATTGGCCAGGGTTTGTGCTTCAATACCCTGGGCGGCATCAATAAGTAATAACGCACCTTCACAGGAACTGAGAGCCCTTGAAACTTCATAGCTGAAATCAACATGGCCTGGGGTGTCAACGAGGTTGAGGATGTATTTTTGACCATCTTTAGCGGTATAGGGCAGGCAAATGGTCTGGCTCTTAATGGTTATGCCTCGCTCCCTTTCAATATCCATACTGTCAAGCATTTGATTTTTAAATTCACGGTCAGTAATCATGTCACAATGTTGGATGAGACGGTCTGCTAAGGTGGATTTTCCGTGATCTATGTGAGCTATAATACTGAAGTTTCGAATATTTTTCATATGGTGTGTTAGGCTTTTGTCTCAGGTTGTTAGAGCTTTTTGCAGACTACTAATAGTATGAATTTTAAAGCATGTTTATAAAGAAGAGGGGGGGGCTTGTCAAGCTTTACCCGTAATGTTGAGCGCGGTGTAGGCTATTACTTTAAACCATAAAATGTGCTTTTAAGCACATTTTGGCCATTCTATTTTTTGGTGAAAATAACGCGCTTTTTTTTAACTGAAATGGTAATGAAAAGGATTGTCCTTAAGGATTATGCTCTTTTAGCTTAAGGGTACTAATACGCTTGTTGCGCATAGAGTGACAAACATTTTAATGAGTACTAAACGGTTTTCCTTTGAAAGAAACAAAAAAAAATAAACCAGATAATCTTCATGCTCTGGTCACTTTACCTGACGACCCTAATTTGCCCACTGTAGGTCAGCCTGGTTTGCATCGTTATCTCCAGGAGATTAGCCAGCATACCCTTCTGAGTCGTGAAGAAACGGCTGAACTTGCGAAAAAATTTAAGGAAGATGGCGATCCTGATGCTGCGTATCAACTCGTTACCGCTAATTTGCGCTTGGTTGTTAAGGTGGCAATGGATTTTCAGAAATACTGGATGCAGAATTTTCTTGATGTTATTCAGGAAGGTAATGTCGGTTTGGTTCAGGCCGTCAAAAAATATGATCCGTATCGCGGAGTGAAGTTTTCTTATTATGCGGCCTATTGGATTCGTGCCTATATTCTAAAGTTTATTATGGATAACTGGCGTCTTGTAAAAATTGGCACCACCCAAGCCCAGCGAAAATTATTCTTTAGTTTAAATAAAGAACGTAAACTTCTTGAAAGCCAGGGGTATAAACCTGAGCCGAAGTTGCTTGCTGAGCGTCTCAATGTCAAGGAGCAGGAAGTAATTGAGATGAGTCAACGTATGGATAACTGGGATGTTTCCCTGGAAAGTCCAGTACGCGAAGACTCTGATGATGACCAGAAAGCATTTTTACCTGACCATAGTCCATCGGTGGAACAACGGGTTGCTGAAGCTGAAATTCGTGATCAGATGTCGGAGTTGCTCGCTAAATTGAGTGGTAATTTAAATGAAAAAGAGCAGGTGATTTTAGCCGCACGCCTGTTGAGTGATGAGCCTCTTACCCTGCAGGATATTGCCGATCAGTTTGGTATTTCCAGAGAGCGGGTTCGTCAGATTGAGGCAAACCTTTTGAAAAAAATGAAGAAGTATCTTGAGCAGGAAGTACCGGATATACACACCTTTTTGGATCAGCTCTTTGGGGTGTAGTTCGTCGTACTAGGAATGTATAAAAAAATATTAAAAACGACCATGTCGGAGCAGGATACTATATGAAAGTTCCATTGTTAGATTTGCAAGACCAATTAGCTCCTATTCGTGATGAAATCGTTCAGGAAATTACTCGAGTAGTGGACTCGGCCAGGATGATTCCCAGGTACTCCTTGACGCTTTCGTCGCCGTCCTCGAGTACGGCCTGCAGAAAATAGACAGCATTGCTCATCACCCCCAGCGGGTTGCGCAGTTCGTTCCCGAGGCTGCCCGCCACCTGCCCCAGCATCGCCATTTTCTCCTTACGGACCAGCTCGTCCTGGGTCACCTGCAATTTTTCGACCATGGCGTTGAAGCTCTGCGCAAGCTTACCGAATTCATCCTTGCTGTGCACCAGCACCTTCTGGTCGAAGCGACCCTGCTCCACCTGCCGCACCCCCTCGACAAGATCATTCAGCGGTCGAATGAAGTGGCGGACCAGGATGGCAAACAACCCACCCATCACCAGCAGCACGCCAAAGATAAGCAGTCCGGTCTTCCTCGCCAACACCGCAATAGGAGCAAACATCACCTTAAGGGGCTTCTCCATCATCAGCGTCCAGCCCTCACCACCTGGCTGGGAATCCACAGCCAGCCAAGCTCCCGGACCGTGGCTGGAACTGGCCAGGACAGCATAACCATCGGCCCCCGCTAAGCTTTGCCACTCCGGGTTTAGACGGAGTGGCTGCAGTGGTTTTTCGTCGAAGCTATCGGTGCTGCGTTTGCCAATCACTTCCCCCTTGCTGTTAAACAGGTGAACCTGTGCCGTAGCATCGACATGGTCGAGGATGTTCTGGATGGGGGCCCAGGTGTATTGGGATACCACCACTCCCACCACCTTGTCCGCATTGACGCGGCCGAAAACCGGCGCGGCAAAGATTACACCCGTCTGGCCGGTGAGGCGGCACATGATTTGGTCGGAACGGTAGGGCTGGCCCTTCAGGGCGCTCTCAAAGGCGATGCGGGTCAGGGGGCTGTCGGCCAATGCATCGATGCAGCCCTGTTCTTCCATGGGAGTGAATACCTCCCGGCCCGACTGATCGAAAACGAGCATTCCAGCCCAGGGTCCTGTCAGTTCGGCCCGTTCCCCCAGTTCGTCGGCAACCGTTTCGGTCCGTGCCTCGTACTCCGCAGGTGATTCGATAATCTCCCGCAGGAAATTATCGGCGGCAATCACGTTCATTTCCCCGGCGGCCTTGAGCAGGGTATTATCGATTTCTGCTACCACCCCTGAGGCAATCTTGACTTGTTCATGGACGATGCGTTCCAGCAACAGGGAACGGGCATTGAGGAATACGGAAACCCCAAGCAGCGGCCCGATGACCAACGCCGCCGCTGCCCCGCTCAGTCCGATTTTGGTTGAGAAACGCATTCAGCTCTCCTTGATAATAGATTTGCCGGTGGGCAGCACCACGGTAAATGTCGTGCCCTGGCCGACCGCACTCTCCACCGTGACCGTCCCGCCGTTGGCCTCGGTCAGGTTCTTCACCACCACCAGCCCCAACCCGATGCCTCCCGCCTTGGTGGTGAAGAGCGGCTGGAACAGCTTGGCCAGCACCTCCGGCGTCATACCGCAGCCAGTGTCGCGCACGCTGACGGTAACGGTTCCGTCTTGGCTGTTTTCGACCGCATTGATTGCCAGCGTTCCGCCCTCCACCATGGCCTCTACGGAGTTGCCGATGAGATTGCGCAACACCTGCTGGATTTGCAGGCCATCCACCCATACCGGGGGAAGCGTTTCGGGAAGGTCCAGAGTGACGGTAATGGTATCGGGCACGGTGAGCGTGTGCAGGGTCTGGCCGATCAGTTCCCCGATGCTGACCGCTGCCGGCTGCGGCGGCTTGGTGCGCACCGAGTCCAGCAGGTCGGCGACGATGCGGTCCGCATCGTCGATCTCGTTCTTGATGATCTCCAGGTATTCCCGGGTGGTCTCGTCCGCATCCGCCAACACGGTTTGCAGGAAGTAGACCGCATTGTTCATTACTGCCAGCGGGTTGCGCAATTCGTGGCCGACACTGCCCGCCACCTGCCCCAGCAGGGAGAGTTTTTCCTTGCGCACCAGCTCATCCTGCGCCGCCAGCAGTTGCGCGGAGCGCTCCTGCACTTTGGTTTCCAGTTCTTTGTTCAGTTGGCGGATTCTTTCTTCCGCCTGCTTGCGTTCGGTGATGTCACGCGCGATCCCGATCGCGACAATTTTGCCGCCGGGGGTCACCGGCACGATGCTGAGTTCGGAATTGAAATACTCCCCGGATTTCGTGGCAATGCTCAGTTCGAAAGATGGCGTGGACTGGCCCGAAAGGGCGTTCTGAAATACTTTAATAGCACGCGGCAAATCGTCCGGGTGAATGATGGGCGCGAACGGCTTGCCAATCCATTCTTCGACCGGCCAGCCGGTGATGCGCTCGAACGAAGGACTGAGGGAGTTAAACTTTCCATCCGACTCCATTAGGTAAATGAGGTCGTCAACATGCTCGAAAATGCTGCGCATCTGTTCTTCGCTATTGAACAGGGCCTTTTCGGTGCGCCGGATACGGGTAATGAGCGGCCAGGACAGCACGATACCGAGGACAACGAACAAGAGCGCGATGGCGTAGATGAGATTGCGGGAAACATCGTTGGCCCAGCGGGATGCTTCAGCCAGGGTAGAGGAAAACAATTCTTCCTCTACCGTCACTTGCCGGTTGATGTCATTCAGCTTGGTGAGATATGAACGGACAACCTCAGGGTTGTTGCGCCCGGAGGCGATCTCTTCATGCAATGCCTCGGCCACCCCGTTCAATTCGGCAATCATGCGGTCGCCCGTAGTCCAATGCCCGATCACCTGGGCCATATACGCGTTATGCTGGAAGCGCCGGAAAAACCGGATCGCGGATTCGATGTCATCCGGATGGTTACGCCCCTGAAGAAAACCTCCCCGCGCGACGGCTATATCCGGATTTTTCTTTTGCAGTTCGATGCGCGCCCTGCGGTCGCCCAAGGTCACCTGGATCTGGCGGCGATAAGCCAGGTAATCGGCCTCGTCGCCAGAGATGACATAATGTTCTATGCTGTGCACAGCACCCTTCTGCGCCTTGGCCCACAGACCTTCACCGCCGACATAGGTGCGTATGGCGGTTAACGCATCTATCTGAATCTGGAAAAGCACAACCAGGCAAAGGATAAGCGCGACAAACAGGGTAATGATCAGGTACACCCTTCTGACCGTGGTGGTGCGTGATGCCGTTGTTTCAGACATAGGAAACCTCTCTCATGCCGTTACCTCCGCCGGGATGTCGCCCGGCAGCGTGACGGAGAACACGCTGCCTTTGCCGACTTCGCTCTCCACCTTCACCGAGCCGCCGTTGGCCTCGGTTAGGTTCTTCACCACCATCATCCCCAGCCCGATGCCGCGCGCCTTGGTGGTGAAGAGCGGCTGAAACAGCCGATCCAGCATCTCCGGCCCAATGCCGCAGCCAGTGTCGCGTACGCTGACGCTAACCGTACCTTCCCGGCTGTTTGCAAGCGCATTGATTGCCAGCGTCCCGCCCTCCACCATGGCCTCCACGGAGTTGCCGATGAGATTGCGGAACACCTGCTGGATTTGCCGGCCATCCACCCACACCGAAGGCAGAGTTTCGGGAATATCCAGATTGACGGTAATGGTATCGGGCACGGTGAGCGTGTGCAGGGTCTGGTCGATTAACTCCCCAACGCCTATTGCTGCCGGCTGCGGTTCCTTGGTGCGCACCGAGTCCAGCAGGTCGGCGACGATGCGGTCCGCATCGGCGACCCCGTTCTGGATGATATTCAGGTATTCCCGGGTGGTTTCGTCCGCATCCGTGAGCACGGTTTGCAAAAAGTAGACCGCGTTGTTCATCACCCCCAGCGGATTGCGCAATTCGTGGCCGACACTGCCGGCCACCTGCCCCAGCAATGCCAGTTTTTCCTTGCGCACCAGATCTTCCTGCGCCGCCAGCAGCAGCTGCGTCCGTTTCTGGACCTTTTCCTCCAATTCATCGTTCAGCGTCCGGATTTTTTCTTCCACCTGTTTGCGCTCGGTAACGTCATGAAAAACGCCGACCAGTAATGGCCGTTCGGCCAGAACCATGGGGGCACTGCTGACATCAGCATAAAATACCGATCCGTCCTTGCGTTGCACCGGCAGACTTGGCGCCACGCTGATCTCGCCTTTCATCTGGCGTTCGAACTGGCGTTGCACTTCAAGAAGTGATTTCGCCGGGTGGATGTCTTCAACGCCAAGGCGAGTCAACTCCGCCATCTCGTAACCCAGCATGTCGCAAATCGCATTATTTCCCGTGACGAACATCTTTGATTGCCCATCCGCCACCAGAATCCCGTCCATGGTGGCATCGAGTATGGTCTTGAACCTGTGCTCAGACTCTGTAAGGGCTTGTGCCGTCTGCTTGCGTTCGGTGATATCGCGGTCAATGCCCCGATACCCGGCAAATTCCCCATTCGGGTCAAAAAACGGGACACCGCTGGTCTCCAGATCCACCAGCCGACCGTCCTTATGAAGATTGGTATTCTCCAGGGAGACGAGGGGCAAGTGCTTGCCGATGATCTCGCCGAAGATTTTGCCGACCCGTTGCGCTTCCTCAGGCAACATGAGGTCAAGCGGTGACTTGCCCAGTATCTCTTCCGGCTTGTACCCCAGCAGGGCTTCAACCCTGGGGCTGACATAGGTATAGCGACCGCTCTGGTCCACCTCCCATATCCAGTCACTCGTCGACTCAACCAGGGTACGGAACTTCTCCTCGCTCTCCTGCAGCTTGTGCTGGTGCAGCAGCACAAGCTGATGACTTGCCGCCAGTCTCCGGTACATGGCCAGGACACTCATCCCCAGGAGAAAGATCACCCCGACGGCAAGCAGGGCCACCTCATTTTGCCAGCGATAGCGCGCCCAGACGTCGTGCAGGGTAAATCGGGGCGCAAGATCGAAAGGCGGTATGCGCAGTTCCCGCAACACGTCTTCCATCAGGCTGTAGTCGGCAGGCACGACAAAACCGTGGATGCCCATGGCGCGCGCTGCAACCGTGTTCTCTTCCAGGGATAAAAGCGTTGCGGCGACACGTCTGGCGAGGTTTTCGGCGATATGGGGCATGGCGGCAAACGGCCACTCCGGATAAAGCCGGGTAGAAACGAGTAAGGGAAAACCGGGAAGATCCTGACGGTTGAGAATCTTGAGCTGCTTGATATCCAGCCTGCCTTCCCGCACCATCTTTTCCAACACGCCGCTGCGGACGAAACCCACCTCGGCATCACCGGCCAGCACGGCCTCAACCACCTGGGCATGCGGGAAACCGGTGGTGCTCAGCTGGACGTCTTGGGGTAGATTAATCTCCACTCGGCTGAGTTCATACGCCTGCATCTGATACCCGCCCTGGGATTCGGTTTGGACGGCGGCGACAGTTTTACCCTTGATGTCGTTCAAGGTATTGATCTCGGCCTGTCCCGCCCGACTGAAAATGACACCGCCAAAAACAGTGAGGGAGTGGCCAGTTCCATTGGAGGCCAGGGTGGCGAGTGGCGAAGACAAGCCGTTACGGTTTCTCAACAGCAGGTAATGTCCACCATTGGTCATTACGAAATCCAGCTGGCGGGCAGCAACGGCCCGATCCAACTCACCATGGCTGAGCGGGATCACCACGAAATCGCGCTCCGGCATGGCCTGTTTGAGTACAACTGTCAAAGGTTGCCATTGCGCCAGTGCCTGCGGTTTGGTGGGGAAGGCAATTACGCCGATGTTTACCGGTTCCGCAGCAAAGGCCGGGGAGGGTGATTGTGCTGTGCCGGCAAAACAGGCAATCAGCATCAGCACGAAAATAAATGACTTCATGTGCATAAATCTCTCCAGGATCCGTATCAGTGAAAATCAGTGGGCAGAAAATCAGCGCGGATGAGATTGGTGAGTGGATCATCCTGTTTGAGCAATCCACTCTTGGCCATGATGGCGGACAGTTTACGCACACTGGGGAGTAATTCGGGAGAAGTTCCCGCGAGCATCCGGTAATTATGGGCGGCGTCAGGTAACATCAAGCCTTTAAAGGCAGAAAGGAAATCCTCAACCGGCAGACCAAGATGGGGAGCCATGCGGTAGGCTGCATCCTGCGGGTTTCGCTTCAGATGCTCGAGGGCACGGAAATGAGCCGCGAGCAGGTGACGAATCGCGCCGGCGTGGCTCCGGTCGAGTCTATCGTTGCGCATCGCCAGGACATCAACGATGGTGTTGGGGATCTGGCGACTATCGAACAGGTTGAGCGCACCTTGCTCCAGTAATTGCGTGCCCACCGGTTCAAAGGTAACGACGGCATCCACTAGATCGCGCGACCAGGCCTTGCGTTGCTGAGTGATGGGGAGTGTAACCAGGGTGACGTCTTCTTTTGTCAGATTCGCCGCCCGCAGGAATTCAACCAGCATAATTTGACCCACGGAGCCTGGATCAAAGCCGATGCGTCGGCCTTTGAGGTCAGCTAGACTCGTGATGCCGGGACGCGCCACCAGCATATCTGCCCCGGCCGAAATAGCAAAGATCATCACCACCGAAAGGGGCAGACCGCTGGCGCGCGCCTGCAATACCTCATCCAGGGTCATCGCCGCCCCATCCACCTTGCCCTCGGTTAACGCTTTCAAGGACTCCTGACCTGAGGACATCTCAACCAGACGCACCTGTTCTGTAGCCAGCCAGCCTTCGCTCCGCGCCAGATACATCAGCTCGTATCCCGGCCAAATGCGGGTAGCAATGGCAATGGGCTTGTCGTCAGCCCGCCATGCCCAAACGGACAAGAGCGCGGCGAGAGTCACGCAGACAAAAAAAACGACACATTGGCGTCGAGAAACCATTGTCTAACTCCTTTGCTGAGATTGCTTCGGTTCCTGCCATGACTTCCAGTCATAGAGGTGCAGTGGTTGTAGCGTCCCATGTGCTCCATAGTCTTGCGGCACCAGCCGCTGGGTCAGCAGCCGGAGATTGGCCTCCTCATCGTCGACCAGCAATATCTGCTCATTCATTTGTCCAGAACCTCCCTCACCTTCAACAAAAGACCTTTTGATTGGTACGGTTTTTGGATGAAGTTAAAACCGTTATCCTCCACTTCTTTGTCGGTGATGGTCTCCAGGGTATAGCCGCTGGCGAAGAGTATTTTCATCTTCGGACTTACCTGGCGGATCGCCGCACAGACCTCTTTGCCGTTTTTCTTCGGCATGATCATATCAAGCAGAATGAGGTTGATCTGCTCCTGGTTCTTCAGGAATATGGCGATCGCCTCTTCGCCATCCTCTGCGGTGATAACCTTGTAGCCAAAGGCCTCCAGTACTCTCCTGCTCAATTCCCTCAGCGCGGCGTCGTCCTCGGCCACCAGGACAGTCTCATGTCCGCCCATGACAACTCCGGCACCCTCCGGTTTCTTGTCGAGAGCCGCTTCAGCACAGAGCGGCAGATATATTTTGAACACCGTGCCTTCGCTTGGCTCACTATAGACCTTGATATAGCCGTTATGCTGTTTGATTATCCCGTAGGAAATGGCGAGGCCGAGCCCGGTCCCTTCGCCAACACTTTTTGTGGTAAAAAAAGGCTCGAATATCTTCTGCTGCGTTTCCGCATCCATCCCCTGCCCGGTATCAGCAACCGTGATCAGCGCATATCGCCCGGGCTGGCCATATCCGTAGGCGGAAACATATTCTTCATCTATCTCCTCAATGCTGGTGGTGATCATCAGCTGGCCGCCTTCGAGCATGACGTCCTTGGCATTGGAGGCAAGGTTTATCAGCACCTGCTCGATCTGCCCGGTATCGGCTGACACAAGCAAGGGCATGTCCGTAAGATCCAGATGAAATTCAATATTCTCTCTGATAATCCGGGCCAGCATTTTTTGCAGGCCCAGGATAAGTTCGTTAATATTGACGGGCGTCACGTTAGCGACCTCTTTTCTGCTGAAGAGCAGCAGTCTTTTGGTGAGATCCTCGGCCCGGTGGGCGGCAACAAGGACCTCGGACATATCTTCTCGTACTGGGCTGTCGACCGCCAAGCTGTCCATGACCATGTCGCCATACCCCATGATTACATTGAGGATGTTGTTGAAATCATGGGAAATTCCCCCGGCCAGAGTGCCGACGGCCTCCATCTTCTGGGAGTGAAGGAGTTGGGTTTGAAGTCTTTTCCGTTCACTCACATCGCGAATATTACATTGGGCCAGTGAAGCCCGATTGACCATATATATATCCGTGTAAATTTCCTGCCCGGTCTTAGTTTTCAACAGAACATCTTCGTAATTAAGGATGCCATCCCTGGTTAAATCCTCCATTGTTGCGGAAAAATCACGCCTATCGATTGAAACACCGATATCATGGAGTTTTTTACCAAGGCACTCCGCTTCGGAATACCCCAATATTTTCTCGATGGCCGGGTTGGCATGGGCGACATGTCCTTCCTTCTTTTCAAGAAGCATGATCCCGTCGCTGGCGGTCTCAAAAAGTCTCCGGTACCGAAATTCAGACTCTGTCAACAGGTCTGCCATGCGACTGCGCTCGGTGATGTCCTCGATGGCCAGGAGGATGATCCGCTCCTTTGCCCCGTTTTGTTCAATCTGCCGCCCATTCAGGAGCATGGTGCGCCGGCCGATGGTGGCGAAATCGTGTTCCACCTCATAGTTGTCAAAACTGGTCTGTTCGGGAAGGATGGTTTCCAGCAGTTCCCGCAGTTTGGGGATATCCCACTGCTTGTTCCCCAGGTCATAGATCAGCTGGCCCACGGTCTCCTCCGGCTTGACCTGGAAAAAATCGTAGAAGGAACGGCTGACGGTGACCACCCGGAGGTCATGGTCCAGAACGATTAAGGGTTCGCGCACGGTGTTGATGATACTCTCGGCAAACTCACTGGATCTTGTGACGATTTCTTCCCTACCCATTTGCTGTATCCTTGCTTTTGGTGCTGCCTTACCTTGTAATCGGTATAAGAAACAAAAGGGGGTCAAGTTGGCTTAATATCTTCTGCAAAATAACCATGCCCAACCATGCCAATAATAGAACAAGCAAAATTCGGGTGCTTGTGAATATGATCTGGCCCCAGCTAACCCCTTTGAACTGCTTCAAGAAAATATCCAGATATGCTCAGATAATTATTTGGCTACCACCATGTACGTTCACACTCATTCTTTCAGTAAAGCCTATCATTCTAATATCAGGAATCATATCAAATTGTTTTTTGACCCCTTTTTATTGCCCAAAATCCCGCGAGGGCAACCCCATGGCGGTTCGATCCCGACCTCCGGTACCAGATATAGCAAGGGCCTCAGTGGATAATTCCGCTGAGGCCCTTTTTTTCTAGTTACCCGTTCCAGTCGCCTGTTGGCTGGTATCTCTTTAGCTGGTCAGGCCAAACTCATTGATGTCGAGGGTAAACGTCTTGTTATCAGTCACAACCAGTTTATTTTCTCGGGACTGAGTGTATTCAGCCTTTTCGATATCCGCGGTTATCGGCAATACATTGATAATGTTACCGGAATCCGCAAGGCCAATGATACGAATGCGTTT
>JAQIBE010000197.1 GCA_027859235.1 Desulfobulbaceae bacterium | reverse complement strand
GCCATCCAGCAAAGCAGTCTGGAAATTTATACAGGGCAATACCGGGAGCAATTTCCCCTTGATGTCTTTCAGACCGGTTCCGGCACCTCCACCAATATGAATGTCAACGAGGTCATTGCCTCTTTAGCGGCACAGAAGAGTCATAACCCGGTGCATGCCAATGACCATGTAAACCTCGGACAAAGCTCAAACGATATCATTCCCTCCGCCATCCATCTTGCGGCCAGCCTGGCGGTGGAGACGAAACTCCTCTCCGGCCTGCACCACCTCATGCAGGTCATAACCCGGAAAAAAGATGAGATTGGGGCGATCATCACCACCGGCCGCACCCATCTCATGGACGCCGTACCCATTCGCTACAGCCAGATTCTCGAGGGCTGGCTTGGCCAGTTTGCAGACAACAGTGATCGTCTCCAGTCCTGTCAGTCCCGGTTGCAACACCTGCCCCTTGGCGGCACAGCGGTGGGCACAGGCCTGAACAGCCACCCGCAGCTGGCAGCACTGGTCTGTAGCCATCTCAGCGAACACACCGGGATCCCCTTTACCCCCATGGAACATCCCTGTGTAGGGATCAGCAGTCAGGACACGGCGGTGGAGTTGAGCGGTCAACTTAAGACCCTGGGTACAACCCTCATGAAAATCAGCAATGATTTACGCTGGCTCAACAGCGGCCCCCTCGCCGGGCTTGGCGAAATATCCCTGCCCCCCCTGCAGCCCGGCTCCTCAATCATGCCGGGCAAGATCAACCCGGTTATTCCGGAGGCCGTGGCCATGGTCGCGGCACAGGTTATGGGCAATGACACCACCATCAGCGTGGCTGGCCAGTCCGGCAATTTTCAGCTCAACACCATGCTGCCCATCATTGGCTATAACCTCCTGCAGTCCATCCATATCCTCGCCACAAGCTGCACCCACCTTGGAGATAAAGCCATTGCCGGCTTTTCCGTGCACACGGATCGCATAGAACAGAACCTGAGCCGAAACCCGATTCTAGCCACGGGCCTGAACCCGGTTATCGGCTATGAGCGGGGAGCGGAAATTGTCAAAGCAGCCTACAAACAACAGCGGCCCATTCTTGATGTGGCCTGTGAGATGACCGATCTATCACGGGAAGAACTCCAGGAACTTCTCAATCCGGCCCGTCTCACCCAGCCCCATCAGCCAAAAGAAAAGACAGCTCCAGAGTAACGAGTCAGGACAGAACCAGACTTGCAGATATCCCGGATGAACTGCTGGAGGGTGATCCAAAAGAATAGAGCTGATCCATAAAAAGTCTTGGACATAAATCACCATACATTTTTAAAAGAATTGACCAAGTCGGCCGAACCCACTACATATTGACGTACGCTTAACCACGCAGAGTAAGGAAGATTTCATGCACCATTTTCCTTCTAATCGTTAACTCCTCACCGACCTTATTATCATGACCACAATCGGCATCATCGGCGCCAAAGGCTCCAACACCTGGCAGGCTGTCCACCACTACAGTCCCACGGCAGAGATTCGCTGTTTCCCGCACCATACCGGACTTGCTGAAGCCTACGACGAGGCGAGGATCGACCTCATGGTTCTGCCCGTGTATAATACCAAGATCGGCGGCATCCTGCGCTCCTTTCAAATCATGGAAAAGATGCAGAAGGGGTACTGGGTCGACAATATTGTCCAGCCCATCACCCTCTCCCTCGGCACCCTGGATTCAACGACCAAACTCGACATTCTGACCGGCACCGGCCAGGTCATGCAGCAATGCGAGGAGTATCTGGCCCATAGCTTCAGCGACTGCTCCCTGCTCACCACGGTCAATCTGGACAAGGCCATCACGGAGATCAAGGACCCGAAACTGACCAACCAGGGCGTGATCGAGTCTGAAGAACTCCTCAAGAGTCACGGGTTCATCATCCGCGAGCGGGAACTCTCCCCCCATAACAAGACCCGCTACGGCGTCATCAGCCGCAACCCGGCCCCGCGCACCGGCTACGATGCCACCTCATTGCTGACCATTCCGCTGAAAGACCGGGTGGGCATGCTCTTCGACACCTTGGGACAGTTCACCAACCGTGGGATCAATATCCTCGACATGCGCGCCGAAAACGACGCCAAGACCCAGAAGCTGCAGATTTTCATCGAGGCCGAAGGCCATCAGGACGATGGCCCGCTGCAGGAGGCCATCAACGCCATCACCAATACGGTCATTCAGGAACCCGACTGCATCAAGGTTCTGGGCAGTTACCCCAGGGTGGATATGCGGATCAAACGCATCAACCATTTTGGTTTCATCGGTACGGGTGAGATGTCGGTGTGGTTCGCCCGGAAGCTGGAACATGAGGGATACCAAACAACGCTTACCGGACGCTCCACCCCACTCACGCCGGAAGAAATGATTGAGCAGGTGGATGTGGTGATGGTCTGTGTCCCCATTTCAAAGACCGCTGAAACCGTGGCACAATACGGCGCATTATTAAGGGATGGGCAGGCCCTGATCCTGCTGGCCGGTGAAGCGGAAAACACCCTGGAGACCGCCCTGGAAACAACCACTGACGGCGTTGAGGTGATGCTGGTCCATAATCTCTGGGGACCTGCGGCCATCACCATGAAGGACAAGAATGTTTCGGTGGTGCGCACCCCGCGCAGCGGCGTGCTCTGCTCTGAGTTTGAGGCCTTCCTGTACAAACATGGCGCCGCCATCTACCACGATACCCCCCAGAAGCATGATCTTCTCATGGGTGTCGGCCAGAAGCTTCCCACCATGATCTCGGTGGCCCTGGCCATGGCCCTGAATGATAATAATATTGATGTCAACGACATCTCCCCCCACTCGACCTTGACCTCACGCTACTCCATTCTCGCCATGGCCCGGGTGCATAACCAGAACGCCCGCACCTATGCTGAGATTATGGCAACCAAGGGAGAGGGGCGCAGAATTGCCCGCAGTTTTGCTGAAAATTTACTCAAGATTATTGACCAGGCCGAGGCTGAAGAAATTAACGCTCTCTGCGCCCAGATTGAAGAGTCAAGCGCGTATCTCTCCAGGGAATTCCTCTCATCCTGCATGAAGCAGTCTCTGGCTGTGGATGACACCCTTGGCAAGATCATCAATACTTAGCCATGGCAAATCCTCCCACCTTTCATGACCGGTATCAACAGGGTGACACCCCCTGGGAACAAGGCCCGCCGCATCTCTCTGCCCAGCAGATTACAGCCGTCGTCGAGCCGTTGTTCAGTATTGAATCCCTCACCGCCTCTTTTTTTGATTCCGATCAAGCACCGCAAGCTAAAAACTGAATTTGTGTTATGCGTAAACGCTAACCCTAAACACCTAAAACCCTAGGAGCGAAAGCGCCGCAACCTAAACAACCTAAAACTATGCCCTTACCCTTTACTTACCTTGCCCCGCCCCTTATCGGCAGCTTCATCGGTTACATGACCAACTATGTTGCCATCAAGATGCTCTTCCGCCCCCTGAAACCATGGCGCATCCTCGGCATCCGCATCCCCATGACCCCCGGGGTCATTCCGTCAAAACGGCATGAACTCGCCATCAATATCGGTGAAATGGTCGGCGATCACCTCCTGACCTCTGGAGATATCGGTAAGGCGATCGCAGATGAGTCCTTCCAAAGGGATCTGGCCCAACTCATCGACAGCCGCATGGGCAGCCTGCTCAGCAAAGACCTCGGCTCCATCACCGAGGTGATCCCACAGCGTTTCCACTCCTATCTTCTGGGTTCCATCAAGGTGTGGCGCTGGCGCTTTATTGATCAGCTGCACGGCTATCTGGATTCCGATGAATTTAATGATATTATCAATGAAACCATCCAGACCAAGGTTGACCATTTCCTAAGTCAGCCCCTGGGCCACTCCTTCCCCAACGAAGATCTCCAGCATTTTTATACCTATCTTGATAAAACCGTCCAGGATCTCCTGACCAGCCCCAAACTTGCGGCCTGGCTGCAGGAGCTGTTAAGCGAGAAGTTTGC
>JAQIBE010000173.1 GCA_027859235.1 Desulfobulbaceae bacterium | reverse complement strand
AAGCCCTTACTATCGCCAAGGCCTTTCACGAAAAAATATTTATCATCGGCGGCGGTGAGATATTCAACCAGTCCATGGTTCTGGCAGACAGCATCTATCTCTCTGTCATCCACCGCGATATTGACGGCGATATTCTTTTCCCTGACTTCTCCGAGACGGAATTCATTAAAACATTTTCCGAATATGTAGAAGCCTCAGAGCCCTATACATTTGAAATATATGAACGGCCCTGCTGGTCTTTGTATAAAAAAAGGGTGATTCCCTGAACATGGAATCACCCTTTTTTATATGCTACGCCTATGGTTTGAGCCGTCTATTTTTTTTCAAACGGATTGTCGAGCAGCATGGTTTCTGCTCGATCAGGTCCGACAGAGAGGAGCATGGCCGGGGTCTCCGTGAGATCTTCAATGCGTTTGACATAATCACGGGTCCTTTGCGGCAGGTCATCCACGGAGCGCACAGCCGAGATGTCTTCCTGCCAGCCGGGGATTTCTTCATATACAGGCTGAACGGCCTGGGCCTTTCTGATGTTGCCGGGCATGGCGTGGTATTTAGTGCCTTCATGCTCATAGGCCGTGGCAATTTTTAAGGTGTCCATGCCGCTGAGGACATCGAGCTTGGTGATGGCAAGACCTGTCAAACCGTTTAAACGGGTGGCATCGTTTGCCACAACACCGTCAAGCCAGCCGCAGCGACGGGTACGGCCTGTTGTCGCACCAACTTCACCGCCCCGTTGCTGCATGCCCGCACCCACATCATCAAAGAGCTCGGTGGGGAATGGCCCTTCGCCGACACGGGTGGTGTAGGCCTTTAAGATACCGACAACCGCGTCAATATGGGCAGGGCCGAAACCGGAACCTGTACAGGCGTTACCAGCCACAACATTTGAACTGGTTACAAAGGGATAGGTGCCGTGGTCGATGTCCAGTTGGGTGCCCTGGGCCCCTTCAAAGAGGATGTGTTTACCTGCTTTACGTCCTTCATGGAGCTTAACACTGACGTTGCCCATGAAGGGGGCCAGCCGTTCAGCAAATTCCATATATTGGCCATAGATGTCGTCAAAGTTAAAAGGCGTGCCGCCGTATAATTTGGTCATCACCTCACTTTTTTCAGCAACATTTTCAGCAAGCTTGGCCTTGAAGAGATCTTCATCCAGCAGATCGCCGCATTTAATTCCGGAACGGAGAATTTTGTCGCCGTAACAGGGGCCGATGCCGCGACCTGTTGTGCCGATCTTGGCGCCGTCCTTCTTGTTCGCTTCACTGGCTCCATCAAGGGCGCAGTGATAGGGCATGATGAGATGGGCATTTTCTGAAATGGTGAAGCGTTCCGGGGTTACCGGCAGACCATGGGCGTTGAGTTCGTCCATCTCCGAGAGCAGGACGCCAGGGTCAAGCACAACACCGTTGCCGATTAAACATTGCTTATCTTCATACAGGATGCCGGACGGAATCAGGTGGAAGACATATTTTTTACCTTCAACAACCAGGGTATGCCCGGCATTGTTGCCGCCCTGGAAACGGACAACATAATCTGCATAGTTGGTGAGCAGATCAACGATCTTACCCTTTCCTTCATCACCCCATTGGGTTCCTACCACAACTACGTTGGCCATGATCTCTTCTCCTGAAATTATAGTACAGACCATAACTGCTGGTCTGATCGTCTGTCTTAATCATTAAGTGAGTCTGCCGCAAGCAGGGCAAACCTGCCAAAGATAGTCAACCGGATGTGAAAAGTCAATATGACAGATCTGAAAGGTTTACGGTTTACGGTTTACGGCTGAAGGATTATGATGTCGGTTTAAATTATTTTTTTTTTGACTATCAGGGGTAATGATTCCACTTGGCCCCAAGTCTTAAATGTTAACAAAATTGAGATACTATCATGTTTGGAATTGGACTTCCGGAACTCATACTCATTATGGGCTTGGCTCTGATTGTTGTTGGTCCGGATAAATTACCCGGCCTTGCGAAGACAGTGGCGAAACAGATTCTAGAGCTGAAAAAGGCGGCGAATTCCCTGAAGGATAGCCTTGAGGACGAGTTGCAGGAGGAAAAAGAGAGTTTGAAGGAAATTGTTGCGCCTCTGAGTGAGCTCGATGTCCGTTTGCCTGATTTTGCGGAAATGCATGCCGATAAGGTCGAAACTGAGTTGCTGGATCCGGAGGTTGACACCGTTGCTTCACCCAAAGCGGATACCCCTGTTGGCGAAGAAGAAGGGGGTGAGGCCTCAACTCCAGCTGAGGATGCAGATAAGCCGTGAGTCCCTTAGCCAATCATTTCCAAGGACATCTGCTGGAATTGCGCCGCCGGGTGACCATTTCTTTCGCGGCCATGGCCCTGCTGAGCGGTGTGGCGTATCTTTTCTCGGAAGATCTGGCCAAATTCTTTGTTGCACCGCTGTTTCGTGCCTGTCCGGATCTGGAGTTTCTGGTCTATACCAATCTCACTGAAGCCTTTGTGAGTTATCTGAAAATTTCAATCATTGTTGGTGTTGCGGCAAGCTTTCCCGTGATCCTGTATCAGGTCTGGCGTTTTATCTCCCCGGGGATGCACCGGCATGAAAAGCGCTTTGGCATGCTTGTGGTGTTTTGGGCCACCTTTCTCTTTGGTTTTGGTGTGGCCTTTGCCTATGTGGCTGTGATGCCGAGGGCCTTGACGTATCTGCTGAGTTTTGCCGGCGAAAATCTGGAAGCCATGCCAAAGCTTGATTCCTATCTCTCCTTTGTTGCCCGTTCAGGTATGGCCTTTGGCCTATCCTTTGAGATTCCCTTTCTCATGGTGATGGCATCCAGGGCGGGTATTGTCGATAAACTCTATTTCTCCCGCCAGCGCAAATATTACTATATTGCCATAGCTGTGGTGTCCTTTCTGCTTGCTGCTGGAGATGTGATGTCCACCTGTCTCTTGTTTTTTCCTCTGGTTTTCCTGTACGAGTTGGGACTTGTTGTGATTCGCGTGTTTGGGAGAAATGCTGACGTTGCAGCCTAGATTGCTGTTTTAGGGGAAACATGAAAAAGATCCTTATGGTGTCGTATGTGTTTGTCCTGGTGTGGTCTGGCGTGAATCCCCGGAACCAGTTCGTCTGGTTTCTTGAGGTTGCACCAGCACTTATCGGGGCCGGTGTCATCCTGTACACCTATCGCACCTTTCCCCTTACCCCGTTCCTGTATCTGTGGATATTGAGCCACTGTTTTGTCCTGATGATTGGCGGTCATTATACCTATGCTGAAGTCCCGTTATTTTCTTGGCTCCAGGACTGGTTTGACCTGCAGCGGAATAATTATGATAAGCTGGGTCATTTTGTCCAAGGATTCGTGCCGGCACTCATTGCCAGAGAAATTTTCATTCGCAAGGGGATTATTGCCGGTCGTGGTTGGCTGAATTTTCTGGTAATCTGCTTCTGTCTGGCTGTGAGTGGATTTTATGAATTGCTGGAGTGGTGGGTCGCCCTGCTTGCGGGAGAAGATGCTGAAACCTTTCTTGCGACCCAGGGTTATGTCTGGGATACCCAGGCAGATATGGGGTTTGCGCTCCTTGGAGCCATACTGGCTTTAGTCTGCATGAGCCGTTTCCATGATCGGGCCATTGCTGAGCTCACCCGGCAGATTTCTTGAAGTTAGGGGGTGTTAAGAATGTTGACCGGGTAAGCGCAGACTCCGTTGCAGCAATTTCTTTATACCCCCTTCTGCATCTATGGACATCTCGTTGGCCATGTTATCTTTTTACAACTGCTTAGAGTTTCATCTCCTGCTTGAGCAGGCAGCAGGAAATTCGATGTTTCACTGTGCCATTCTCCAGATATTCCAGATTACCCGGTTGCAGCAACTTGTTCATGACACATCCCTCTGGGATTTCCAAGGTGAAGAGTTGTGCCTCACTTAAGCCTGAGTTTCTGTGCAAGGTGTTGTTCTTAATATCATAGGTGTGGAGGGGGAAATCTTCACAGAGAGGACATTGGTACACCCGGCCGTTGGGAAAGATGAAGAAGTTCTGCGCCAGCTGTCCAGCACAGACGAATGGTTCATTGGGGTCGAGAAAGACCTTGGGGTAGATGACATGAATGTCGCGGTTTGCAGCATCGGCGGCCACTTGGGGGATGATGGTGAGCCACTCGTCCGGGGTGACTTGCAATCTTTCTGTGGTGGCGGCGGATTTGCCTCTGATGCCAATGACCTGAATGAAAAAGCGTTTGACGCCAAGTTCTTCGAGCAGGGCTGGCATACGCTGGAGGTGGGCCAGGTTCATGCTGCTGACGGTGTAAATGAGGCTGACGTCAAAACCTTTTTTGACGGCCTTTTTGATACCTGCGGTGCAGGTTGCAAAGACACCTCTGCCGCGGATGGGGTCGTTGACCTCAGCATCCGGGCCATCCAGTGAAAAACTGATAACCGCCTCATGGGGTTCTATTCGTTCGAGAATGTCGTGGAACACATAGCCGTTGGTGTCGATGGTCACCGTGGCATAACCCAGTTCCCTTGCAAATTTCACCCCGTGGGCCAGGTCTTTATGCATGGTGGGTTCACCGCCAAGAAAAATGACATTGGTGTCCTTTGTCGGCTCATAAAAAAGTTTGAGCCATGTTTCCATGGTGTTACGACTCACCATCTCTTTGCCATGCTGATCCGGGTTAATATAGCAATGCTTACAGGAGAGATTGCAGCCCGTGAGCACATGAAAAAAGATATTGCGTTCCTGGGGTTTGAATTCGAGGGTGGTTGGTTTCATGGGTTCTGGTTGTCGGGGTTAAATGGGTTGATCGAGGGTGTATTCCGCCAGCATGGTATCCTGCAGATAGGTGTTGGCTGGATTTGCAAAAAACTGCT
>JAQIBE010000133.1 GCA_027859235.1 Desulfobulbaceae bacterium | reverse complement strand
GACTGGGCGTGGTGAGCCAGGTGAATTATACCTTTGAAGAAGCCTCCATCCTCACCTCCATAGAGGCCAGTGGTCTGCACACCTATGATATTGCTGAAAAAACCATTATTTCCGTGTATAAACTCATCCGTCAAGATATTCCATCATCAGAACTGGGCGGCCCCATCATGATTGCCAAGATTTCAGGACAATACCTCGAGGCTGGCTGGCTGCAATTCCTATCCCTCCTGGGCCTTCTGAGCATTAACCTCGGCCTCCTGAATCTCTTCCCCATTCCTGTGCTCGACGGTGGTCATCTCGCCTTCTTCACCCTGGAAGCTATACGTAAAAAGCCTCTACCCGTGGCGGTGCAGGAGAAATTCATGCTGATCGGACTTATCATGATCATCACCCTCATGACCTTTGCATTTTATAATGACATTGTTCGCTAGCGTAGTTGCAGAATAATCAGACCGTTGCAGGCATACCCATGGCACGTCCCGTCACCCACCCACTCCGTGCGAAACCGCTGCTTCTCTGTGTGGACAACTCCACCATGTATGGCAGTGTTGCCATTATCTCAGGTGATGGCTGTCTCAGTGAACATACCCTTATTTCCCGTATCACCCATTCAAAGCGGCTCTTAACCTCAATCGCCACAATTATGCAAGAATGTGAACTGGGTTGGGATGACCTTGACGGTTTAGCCATTTGCCTCGGCCCCGGAAGCTTCACAGGGCTGCGTATCGGCCTGACAACGATTAAAGGCATATGTATGGCAACAGGGCTGCCACTCATCGGAATTTCAAGCCTTGAAGCCTTAGCCAGTCAGCTCCCCCATTGTACAATGAACATCTGTCCCATTCTTGATGCCAGAAAGCAGGAGGTGTATGGTGCTATCTATCAGACCTCAACAGGGACCCTTAAGACACTCATGGAGCCCGTCGTCATCCCCATGGAGGAACTTGCAACAGCCATTAATGAGCCGACTATTTTTATTGGTGACGGCGTTCCCGTATATACAGAGCAGATCCAGCAATTAGGGGAAAATGGTGTCCTGGGGTCTCCGCAACTCATCTTTCCCCGGGCATCAGCCGTTGGCACTCTCGCCTTAAGTCAATTTGCGGCTGGAAATTTTCTCGACCCGGCCTCAGCCTCCCCCATTTACATTCGCCCCTCTGATGCAGAGGTGAACCTGAAAAAAACACAAGAACAGGCTGTTAAAGAGATATGATTACCACCCACCTTCAGCCAATGATATGTCCATTAGTGGTTTTGACAGAGTTTCAGCGTGAAGTTTACGGTTTACGGTTGCCAGTTTACGGTTCAAGGTAAAACTAATCAGATAACGTCAACATCCACGAACTGTAAACCGTAAACTGGCAACTGGTAACTTGGCGGTAACGCCCTATCTGAGCTGCAGCCGTATCTCCTGCCACTTCTTCTCCAGACGTTTCGCTGAAATCGGGAAAACGGTCTTCAGCTCCTGGGCAAAGATGGAGATCTTAAACTCCTCAATCATACTCTGAAATTCCCCAAGACCGGCTTTAGCCGCAGGCGACAGGGCTGCTTTCTCTTGCCCCTGTCTGAGCAGATCAATAAAGGGCTGCACCTCCTGCATCTTCTTTTTATCCTTGGCAGGATCATGGATACACCGCTCAAAGCGAATAACCATACCCTTAAGATAACGGGGGATATTAGCAAGTTTGCTCTTATCCATGGTCTCGAGGAAATTCTCCGGAAAAAACAGGCCAACCTCCTTACGCAGGGCAGCACATTCCTCCGGAGTCACGCCAAAGTTGCTCTTCCCCCGGCTCTGCCCCTCGAGACTGGCAATCACATCCAATGAAGCCCTGCGCTCTTGCAGCAAACGGATAATCTGGCCAAGCAACTCCTGCCCCAGCACATAGACCCCCTCTGCCTTCACCCGGGCAAGCACCGCTGCAAACTCCCTGTCACTGGGAATAATGCCCTCCCTGCAGCCAAAGATCTCCGTGAGAATATAGTTAAAGATCTGACTATTCATCTCTTCATGAGACGCCACCCCTTCGTACAGACCCCAATGACTGCGCGGCAGCCCGAAATCTTTCTTAAACGGCGTCAGATTCTTCATAAAATGGGATCGATACAGGACAAGCAGACCCTCTTTCGTCGCAGCTCGACATTTTTCCACATCCGTGAAAATCACCAGGGATACCGAGCCGGATGACTTACTCTGCAGGCCAGGGTAACCGAAACCAACCAGACTCCCTTTGCCGTCATGTATAGGCCAACGCTCAGGGAGGGATGCGAAATCCTGAGGGCTCACATCCTGCTTCTCATATTGGTGGCGGAGATCCACCAGTTCCTTATTTTCCAGCTGGTATTCACCGTGATCTGCATGGAGAATCGCCCTGTTGCGGCTGGTCTCCACCTGGGCATCACCGGTGAGCTCATAGCGCATCTGCAGGTGCTTGGGCAGATTATCCGTATTCCACATGGATGGCTGAACAGTCAGGTTAAATTCCTGGTGAATCGCATCCTCCAGCTGTCTGAATAAGTTGGACTGATAGGGCACGAGGTGACCCTTGATTTTCTCCGCGGCCTGGGGGATGGGCACCAGATTGCGGCGGATGGACTTTGGCAAACCCTTTAACAAGACAATAATTTTCTCAAGCAATAGTCCCGGCACCAGCCAATCAAACATATCGCTCCGGGCATGGGCTGCCAGATTCTTCGGGATCACCACCCCAATACCGTCGCCCTTCTGGCCCGGGTCAAAACAATACTTCAGATTAAACGTAAGCTCCCCGCATGCAAGTGCTGAGGGAAAATCATCCAGTGTTTGCGCGTCAGGCAACTCCCGCAAGACATGCTTTTCCTCCATGACCAGGCCATCATCCCCCCCCTGCTGCTTCTACAAGCGATTCAAACTCCCCCGGTCAAAGACATCTGCAGGAATACGGGTTGCATAAAAATCAAAGATCTGCGCATCATCCGCCACAACGCCGCGTTTCCGGGTACGCTGTTCCAGCTCTTCAAGGCGGGCGAGCAGCTCGATATTTTTCGTCAAAAACGTATAATGGCCGCCCAGATTACCTTCTACGAGGGCGGATTGGATAAAAATCTCCCGTGCCTCCAGGGGGTTCAGCGGCCCAAAATTCACAAACCGTCCGGCAACAATGACCAGACCGAACAGGGAAACCTGCTCCTTCACCGTGACAATCCCCTGCTTCTTGCGCCATGAGGGGGAACTATAGGTCTTCTTGCAGAGATGGAGGGCCAACGGCTCAATCCACTCGGGCTTAATCGTGGCCACGTTACGGGCATAGAGGCGGGATGTTTCCACCAGTTCGCCGGCCATGATCCACCCCCCACCCTTGCCGAATACACAGGAGCCGGGAAACAGCATGAGCTCCTTCTGGTAGGCGCCAAGGTAGAAATTCTTGTCCTTACGCATGCCGATATGGCGGAGATTGCCGCTGAGAATAGCGCGGTGAACCGCATCGAGAGGAGCCGGACTGGCATTTTTAACAAACCGCAGCGGTGTCTGTTTATTCCCATGCTCCTGCCTGAGAATCTGCTCAATCTGGTGGTGGATATCCCGCCACTCCCGCATACGCTGAAAGGACAGAAAATGTTCTTTGCAATATTTACGTGCCTTATTCTGGCTCCCAGACGGTCCAGCCACCTCCTGATACTTCTGCCACAGGAGCAGATAGGTTTCAAAATCAGAGACCTTGGACGTAAAAGCTTTATGGGCCTCATCCGCCTGCTGCTGCTTTTCAGGGGGGCGGACTCGGGGATCCTGAATGGAAAGCGCCGCCGCCACAATGGTCATCTCCGTTAAACAATTCTCCCCCCTGGCGGTTAAGATCATGCATGCCAGACGGGGATCAAGGGGCAGCCTGGCCATGACCTTGCCCGATTTCGTAAGGGTACGATCACGGCGAATGGCCTGCAGCTCACTGAGGAGCTTATAACCGTCCTGGATGGCAACCGAAGAGGGCGAATCAACAAAGGGAAACTTGGCCGGATCACCAAGACCCAGATGGGTCATACGCAGGATGACATCAGCAAGGTTTGAGCGCAGAATCTCAGGAAGCGTATATTCACTCCGGTCCAGGTAATCATCAGCAGAAAAAAGACGCACACAGATGCCCGGCCCCACCCGCCCGCAACGCCCGGCACGCTGGTCACAACTGGCCCGGGAAATACGGGTCACCGGCAGCTTGGTGGTCTTGGCCCTGGCATTATAACTTAATATCCGGGCAAGACCTGTATCCACAACATACTTGATCCCCGGTACGGTGAGGGATGTTTCCGCCACATTGGTGGCCACGACAATTTTCATATGGGGCGAGGTACGAAAAACCCTGTTCTGCGCCTTGCCTGCCAACCGGCCAAACAGGGGCAGAATTTCACAGGATGCAGGAACCCCGCCATGGGCCACCTTTTTCTCCAACAGGGTCACACATTCACGGATATCAAGCTCAGTGGGCATGAACACCAACATGTCCCCTGCCCCCTCTTTACGGATTAAAGACAACACCTGAGCCACCGCAGCTTCAACATAGTCATCCCCATCCCCATCATCCACATAACGAATATCAACGGGATAGGTGCGACCGGAAACCTCAATTATAGGGGCATTGTGAAATACCCTGGCAAACTTCATGGTATCAATGGTTGCCGAGGTGATAATCACCTTCAGGTCAGGCCGTTTCCTGATGATATTCTGCAGCAGCCCCAGGAGAAAATCAATATTCAGGCTTCGTTCGTGGGCCTCATCAATAATAATGACATCATAACCACGCAAGAGCGGATCACCCTGGGCTTCGGCAAGAAGGATCCCATCGGTCATGAACTTAATCCGGGTTTGCGGGGTTATATTTGCCCCGAAACGGATCTTATACCCCACAAGGGAACCGAGCTCCCCAAGCTCGTGGGCCACCCGCTCAGCAATGGAGGTGGCGGCAATACGGCGGGGCTGGGTGCAGCCGATCATCTTTTTTCGGCCGAAACCGGCATCAAGACACATCTTCGGCAGTTGGGTTGTTTTACCGGAACCGGTTGCGCCGGCAATAATCACAACCTGATTCTCCTGTATGGTCTGGATGATACGCGCCCGTTCATTATTAATGGGCAACGCATCATCATATTTAATATCAAACACCACTACATAACCACCTTCATCCCTGTCCAGGCTGCAGCCCATGGGAGGGGAAATACATGAACATTGCTCATCATGCCATTTTTATTAAAAAAATTTGAAACCCTGCATCTCTGTCTGCCTGTAATCACTGGCAGCCCATAAAGAAAAAAGAGGCTGACTATACCATTTTATTGAAAATCTTCACAGGGGAAGAAAAACCTTCCCCCATGGGGGGTCTGCAAATGCAGAGGACGTGCGGTCGTCCCTGAATCCGGGGAACAGAATTTACACGGGCCGCAACGATCTTTTCAGCCAACGGATTGGAGATTACTGTCACAAGGAGAAGATAGTGAATCTTGATGATTGACAAGAGCTAAGGTGAAATGGTTTATTGCCACTGAATCTAATAGAATTATTCCCCTAATCTAAACTATTGTGACCCATGAAAATAGGCAGAAATGAGCCATGCCCATGCGGCAGTGGCCAGAAATTTAAAAAATGCTGTAAAGACCCCAAGAAATTTCAACAGGCACCGCCTGAAAAAATGGCAGGTATTACCCTCTGTGGCGAGGTTGAAAAACTGCAGAATGCGGCCAGTGAAAAGACTGCTTCGGTGAACACCATGGGGGTTTTCATCTTTGCCTCCACAGAAGATGGTGATGGCTGGCTGCTCGAAATGACCGATATGGACGGACTGAAGGTCTGTGAGAAAGGCGAAATCATTGATGTTGAAATCAAAGAAGGTCCTGAAACCATTGAGGTGAACTGGTCTCACCATTTTTCCATCCGTAACAAGAAATTTTATGTAACGGATTATAAGAACAAAGAGGAAGAGGAACTCACAAACCTGCCCACCCATTCCATTTTTGCGGCCATCAAACGTATCCGCAAGAAATTCCCGAAGGAACTGCTGTCATCCATTCACCTTGATGAGGAGTAAGTCATGGCTGTTCCCCTGAGCTACCTGCGCTGGCTTCCGGTTATTATCATAACAGGAGCCATAGGCGCAGTAGCCTCAGTACCTGGTCCATCGTTGCCAAACTTCCTCCATCATGGTGTGGATAAAATCGCCCACGCCATGGTCTATGGACTTCTTG
>JAQIBE010000110.1 GCA_027859235.1 Desulfobulbaceae bacterium | reverse complement strand
GCGTAGGGCTTCTAACTTAAACTCTTTTGGATAAGTTTTATAGGGCTTACGTTTTCTTTCCACAGGAACACTCCTTTCAGAGACTTTATCTCTGATTAAAAGTGTCCGTTAAACTGGGGGAGGTTCACTGTGCCCCCTTATTTCAATTTTAAAAAATGATAAGTAAAGGTCGCCAGCGAGCGGTGACAATATTATCAAGGTCAAGCTCATATATTTTTATGGGACCCACCAGTTTTCAATTATGCCTGAACCTCAAGAATGTGGCCGTCAAAGCCATATCGGTATTCGGGATACAATACTAATTTTTGCTGACTCTTCCTGCTTTGCAGGGGCGTAATATTCTTTGGCTTATATCTTCCACCTTTTGTAAGAAATATGGCGTCCCAGAGGACGACCGGTACGGTTTTTTTTGTTCTCAGCTCTTCCAATCTCAACGTCCCCTCTGACAAATACATGCGCCAATTATCTATCTCAGCCAATGAAGGGGTTCCCATTATCAGCGGATCACCTGTTAAGGCCCCGACATGATAAGCATCGCTCGACCAATTGTAATCCCATGCATATGTTACCATGTGCGCCCTTACCTAATTTCGTTCCACCTTGCAAACTGCGGCTAACAGATACGCAGTATCCCGCGGGCATGACGGGGCAGCGGCTCCTCCTTCGGGCGCCGGCTCCGTTCCATGGAAACCAGCACCGATTCGGCCACCACAAGGGGATTGATCCGGATTGCCCGAATTACCCCTTTCTTTTATCGAAATGCTTGTGATATCTTGAAACCAGATGGACCTAACCCAAATAAGCCCAAACAAGAAGGAGTTTGCTCATGAACCTGAAAGAAGCCTACGTAAAGAAAATGCAGGCCCGACTAGACGTGTGGGGCGCCGAAATCGACGTGCTCAAGGCTAAGGCTGATAACGCCAAAGCCGATGCCCGGGTGGGATACTACAAACAGATCGAAGAATTAAAGATCAAGAAGCAGGCGGCCAGCGGAAAACTTGCCGAACTGCGGAAATCCGGCGACGGCGCCTGGGAAGACCTTAAAACAGGGCTTGAAAGCTCCTGGGATTCATTGGGCAAGGCCGTGAAATCAGCTGCTTCCCGATTCAAATAAATAAAAGAGGCGACCAATGAAAGATAAGACCATATACGCAGTTGCGGCCATGCTATTCCTGGCTGTCATTCTCGGAACCGTTCCTCCCGGCCAGGCCTCAGCGGGTGACGATAAAGCCACGGCAGACCAGGTTAAAAAGGAAGCCAAAGAATTGCTGCAGGCCCTGCAAACCTACTCCGCTGCGCAGCGGGACGAAGCGATAGAGGAAGTCAGAGCTGCCCTGGAGCATCTCGATAACCGGATCGATGGTCTGGAAAAACGGATCGATAACGATTGGGACAAAATGGATCGGACAGCCCAAAAAAAGGCCCGCGCCAGTCTGAAAGAGCTGCGCAGGCAGAGAACCAATGTGGCCGAGTGGTTCGGTGGTTTGCAGAGTAGTTCCATCGAGGCCTGGGATCATATGAAGGAAGGTTTCTCTGATGCCTTCAATTCTCTTCATCAGGCCTGGCAGAAAGCGGAAAAGGAATTTTCCGACTCTAAAGAGGATTAGCAATTTTCACTGTCGGCCTCCGCAATTGAGGCCGGCAGCCGCTACAACAGTGCATGGGCAATACTCACCCATTTTCAATGGTGATAGATTCAATCGGTCGCTGCAACACTGTCAGTCAGGGGCGAAAAAGTTTGAAAGAAAAACAAACCAAAAATAAGGACCTGGAATCTCTCATGACGAAAATCGAAGAGCGTTTGTCACGAATAAAGATTTGATAATCATCTAAAAGGCACCTCCTTGTAACTGAAACGAAAGACACTAGTACCATTTTTCATTTCATAGCCTATCCTCCTCTTGCTGAGGCCCCTAACAGCAATTTTAATCGCGTTTGAAAACGAACTTCTCCTCGATGTTGGCTTTCGGCTCAATCTCTTTTTTTCAGCTTGTCTTCCGGCAGGTCAAACAATCCATACCGCCGCACCTATGGAATCAGGCAACCTGCTCAAAGGTATCCTTTTTTGCGCCACAGATAGGGCACCTTTCCGGGGCCTGGCCAAATTCAATGTAACCGCATATGGGGCACAGATAAAATTCAGTTTCATCAAAGTCCTTGCCACTTGCAACGGCCGCCAGCGCCCTTTTGTACAGTTCAGCATGCACATCCTCAGCCCTGATCGCAAATTTAAACATCACTTTTGCCTGGTGGCCTTCCTTTTCGGCCTGTTCCACCATCGGGGGGTACATGTCGGTAAACTCATGGGTTTCACCGTTAATCGCTTCCTGAAGGTTTGCAGCGGTGCTGCCTATCTTTTCAAGGGCTTTCAGGTGCCCTTCGGCATGAATTCGTTCCGCCTCTGCTGTGGTCCTGAACAGCTTGGCAATGTTGGTAAGGCCCTCTTTTTCCGCTTTTTTGGCAAAGGCTCTGTATTTTTGGTTTGCCTGGCTTTCTCCGGCAAAAGCAGCCATAAGGTTTTCAGTTGTTGATGGCATTCTGTCTCCTTTTTGAAGATAAATTTGTGTAATTTAATTCCGCTCAGTTATGATCAGTCTCACCAATTCTCACCTAGCAGCTCAAAATGGGCTTGCGCATGGTCACAGGCCGAGCATTTCTCCGGTGCTTCCGTCCCGTCATGGAGATATCCACAGTTTAGGCAGCGCCAGGTCCTTTTCTCCTGACGCTTGAAAACCAGGCCTGCCTCAATGTTGGCTTTCAATTCAGCATAGCGTTTCTCATGCTGTTTCTCGACCACGGCAATGGCCTTGAATATGGCGGCAATATCGTCAAATCCCTCTTGCCTGGCAACCTTGGCAAAGTCAGGGTACATAACTGTGTGCTCGTAATTTTCACCGGCGGCGGCTTCAGCCAGATTTTCAACGGTGGTGCCGATAACGCCGGCCGGGAAGCTTCCGGTAATCTCCACCTCACCGCCTTCAAGCAGTTTAAAGAGGCGCTTGGCGTGTTCTTTCTCCTGGTTGGCAGTCTCCTCAAGAACATTGGAAATCTGCACATAGCCATCTTTCTTGGCCTGTGATGCAAAATAGGTGTAACGGTTGCGGGCCTGAGACTCGCCCGCAAAAGCAGTAAGAATACTTTTTTTCGGTTTGAGTGCCCTTAATCGATTTCATAGTTCCTCCCAATTGTTCTTGTTTAGAAGACGAAGTTGGATCCTTCTCCGGCAAAAATGCCAAAGGCGTGATATTTTAAGGTAGAGTTGACTCTATGACCCGTAGTTTTTCGACAGGTATTCGATGATCAGCTTTGCCTCTGCGTCTGTGAGCTGAGCGCCATGGCCATTCTTCATGCGCATGACGGTTGCTTCCCATTCGCTGCCTGTTTTTTTCATTGATTTCGGTTTTTCAATACTATGACACATACTGCATTTTTGTTCGAAAAGAGGCTTGGCATCCTGAGCGGATGTTTCGGCCGCCAGGGCAATCCCGGAACCAGCAATTAGGGCACTGCCCACTAAACAGATAATCGTTTTTTTCATGGTGTTCTCCTTAAAAGTTTTCTCTTTGGCCGGGTAAATGCTTTAAACCGATATCGGCATGGTTATTTTTCATGGCAACCTGCGCAAGCCGTAGGTCCTGCTCTTTCTCCCTTGCTGGCCAGTTCTTTGTGACACTCTCGACACATATTCATGACCTCTTTTTTCTGCAATTTGCCCTCGGTTTGCATTTTACCAACAATCGCTGATTCTTTTGGCAGGAGGCCATGGCACGGTTGACAATCTACAGTCACTCCCTGGTGAATTCCATGTGGAAAAAGGACATCACCTTTGCTGCCAGCTTTCAGCAGAATTGACTCTGCTCCTTTTACAGGTGCACCAAAACTTGTGTTAGATAGTAAAAACAAACTCACAGTTATTGCCCCAAAGCAAACTAATTTATTCATCTACCAGCTCCTTTTCAATGAATCTTTTTATGTTTGCCAAATCCACTCTATCCAATTTAACGTCGCTGATGACAACAGCAGTAGCAGGACGTTGTCTCAAAAATCAGGCAAGGTCAAAGCGATCAAGGTTCATTACCTTGTCCCACACCGCTACAAAGTCGTGCAGGAACTTCTCCTGGGAATCCTCACATCCATAGACTTCCGCCAAGGCCCGGAGTTGGGAGTCTGAGCCGAAGATGAGGTCGACACGGGTGCCGGTCCACTTGAGTTCGCCGCTCACGCGATCACGCCCCTCGAACACGTCATTGTCTTCCGAGGTTGCCTTCCACGTCGTGCCCATGTCGAGCAGATTGACGAAGAAGTCATTGGTGAGCGTCTCTGGCCGCTTGGTGAAGACGCCGTGCTGGGCCTGTCCGAAGTTGGCATTCAAGACGCGCATGCCGCCCACGAGAACCGTCATTTCAGGAGCGGTCAGTGTCAGCAACTGCGACCGATCAATCAGCATCTCTTCTGCCGATACGGCGTATTTGGCTTTCTGATAGTTGCGGAAGCCATCTGCCGCAGGTTCGAGTACAGCGAAGGCCTCCACGTCGGTTTGCTCCTGCGAGGCATCTGTACGGCCCGGTGAGAAGGGCACAGTCACAGCCTGACCACCGTTCTTTGCTGCCTGTTCAACGCCTGCGCATCCACCCAGGACAAGCAAGTCGGCAAGCGACACCTTCTTCCCGCCTGACTGGGCCTTGTTGAACTCTTTTTGAATTCCCGCAAAACGTTGCAGTACTTTCGCCAGTTGCTCAGGCTGGTTGACCTGCCAATCCTTTTGCGGCGCCAGCCGGATGCGCGCCCCGTTTGCACCACCGCGCATGTCTGAGCCACGGAAGGTCGATGCCGACGCCCAGGCGGTGGAGACCAGTTGGGAGACAGACAGGTTTGATGCAAGGATCTTGCCCTTGAGGTCGGTGATGTCCTGCGCATCGATCAGCTTATGATCGACTGCAGGCACCGGGTCTTGCCAGAGTAACTCCTCCGCCGGGACCTCCGGGCCAAGATAACGGGAGCGGGGGCCCATGTCGCGATGGGTCAACTTGAACCACGCCCTGGCAAAGGCATCGGCGAATTCCTCGGGGTTCTGGTGGTAGCGTCGCGCAATCGGTTCGTAGATCGGGTCGAACTTAAGCGAGAGGTCCGCGGTGGTCATCATCGGCCGGTGCTTCTTGGACGGGTCGGCCGCGTCAACCACCATGTCCTCGTCGTCCACGTCCTTGGCCAGCCACTGATTCGCGCCGGCCGGGCTCTTGACCAGTTCCCACTCATATTTGAACAGCACCTTCAGATAGCCCATGTCCCACTGAGTCGGGTTTGGCTTCCAGGCGCCCTCGATGCCGCTGCTGATCGTATCACCGCCTTTGCCGCTGCCGAAGCTGCTCTTCCAGCCGAGCCCCTGATCTTCGATACCGGCCGCTTCTGGCTCAGGCCCCACATGCGAGGCTGGGCCGGCGCCGTGACATTTGCCGAAGGTGTGGCCACCGGCGACCAGGGCAACGGTCTCTTCATCATTCATCGCCATGCGTGCGAAGGTCTCACGGACATCACGGCCGGAGGCAACCGGGTCCGGTTTGCCGTCCGGGCCTTCGGGGTTCACGTAGATCAGGCCCATCTGCACGGCGGCGAGGGGGTTTTCGAGATCGCGATCACCGCTGTAACGGCTCTTGGGCTTGTCGCTCGTAGCCAGCCATTCCTCTTCGCCCCCCCAGTAGATGTCCTGTTCCGGCTCCCAGATGTCCTCACGCCCACCCGCGAAGCCGAAGGTCTTGAATCCCATCGACTCCATGGCACAGTTGCCGGTGAGGATGATAAGGTCGGCCCAGGAGATCTTGCGGCCGTATTTCTGCTTGATCGGCCAGAGCAGCCGGCGCGCCTTATCGAGGTTGACGTTGTCCGGCCAGCTGTTGAGAGGCGCCAAGCGCTGATTGCCGGATCCCGAGCCGCCGCGGCCGTCGCCCAGTCGGTATGTGCCTGCGCTGTGCCACGCCATCCGAATGAAGAGCCCCCCGTAATGCCCCCAATCGGCCGGCCACCAGTCCTGCGAGTCGGTCATCAGCGCATAGAGATCCTTTTTCACGGCCTCCAGCTCAAGTTTCTTGAATTCCTCAGCATAGTTGAACTCCTCGCCCATGGGATTGGACTTGTTGGAGTGCTGGCGCAGAATGTTAAGGTTCAATTGATTCGGCCACCAGTCCTTGGTCGACATCCCACTGCCTGCTACTTGTTTGCTCGTTCTGCCCGTTACCGGGCATTTGCTGTTTTCACTCATCGAAATTCCTCCTTTAGCTGGGTAAGTTGTGATCCTGAAAGGTTTTTTAGAATGTATAGGGATATGATTAATAAAGCACAAACGGTCAATTATTAATAGTAATCATTACCTTTTCCCATGTTTTCCGCTCAGCACTGCAATCACCGAAGCTGAAGCGCCCTGCCGGAACAACTCCTGGTCGTCCGTCCATAACCAATAGTAGAGGGTCAGCGTCCGAAGATGCAAGAAAAACGTGGTCCACCCCACCTGAGGAATAACCGCTTTCTTTCTATTGTCTTTATCTTCATTTCTGCCATACTTAGAAGTAGGCACTTCCTGCGTCAGTCCATAAAAGATATTGCTCATACCTTTTTAATTGTAAAAGCAAATGAGTACGCCATTGACGCGGTTGATTCCTGATTTCGATATTACTCATATTAACAATCAAGAGCATGTATGAAAAGCAAACTGACAGCGTACGCTAGTTCAATTACAGGACGCATTGTCTTGATAATTCTGGTGGCTCTGGTCCTTATCGTCGCCTTTTCCATGTTCGACTCCAAAAAACACCTCATACAATTCTTCGCATGGCTTGATTCCTACGGCGCCCTGGCCGCACCTATCTTTATCCTCGTCAATATGCTGATTGTCGTCTTTATTTTGCCGAGTGCTTTCCTCACCTTAGGGGCCGGCTTCATGTTCGGCGTGGTGCAAGGCACTGTATATATCCTTATCAGTACAACATCGGGTGCACTCATTTCTTTTGTCATTGCCCGGTATTTCTTCAGTGATAGAATTTCAAATTATTTTCTTGGCCATCCCCGTCTGCAACTGCTGCATGAAAAATTTTCCGGCACGGGGTGGAGGGGTATTCTCCTCACCCGGCTGATTCCGTTTTTCCCCTTTAAGTTGTCCAATTATTTCTTTGGCCTTTCCCGTTTTTCTCTGCGGGACTTTGGTATCGGCACCTTTTTCGGCATCATTCCCTTCACCTTATTCAATGCCTACATAGGCTCCCTTGCCGCTGATCTGGCAACCCTTGGCGTGCGGCACACGGAGAGATCGACAGGGGAGTGGCTGCTGTATGGTTTTGGCTTCATCCTGACAATTGCAGCCCTGATCGGTATCAATCGTATGGCGCAAAAGGCTTTATTGCAAAGTGATCCGGATAAGACGAGCGAACGACCGGAACAGGATCCGGCTGCTCCGGGTGATGCTCACACTAAATCAGAGGAGAGGTAAAGATGAGGCTGAACTGGTTTCCCTGGCGTTTCATTGTCCGACGAGTGGCTCGGGCCCATGGTTTTCTTGACCCAATAGCACTCCTGGCCCATCTGCACCGGTTTGCCCAGCCCTCCGAGGTCGCCGAACCGATCGAACTGTTACGGGCCGGTGTTGTATTACACGCACGCGGCCTCATCAACAGCCGGGTTATCCAGCATAATCTTGACTGGGTATGGCCCTATTGGGTTGAAAAGCAGTTCAATCCTAAAAGCAGATCCTTTATTCCCAGGGCCTTTTCCATTACCCACATCAACCTCACCCATCGTAACTGGACGGCGGTGGGACTGCCCGATTTTGACCAATACCCCATTGTTGATCCCCGGGGGCTGGTCACCCCGTTATATGACGGCTGGTCCCTGGACTGCTGGATCGCGTCCAGCCCGGACCGGATTCTCCTGCCGTCCCGTATCAAGGATAAGGGCGTTACCCAGACCCTTGATATCCAGGACGATCTTGCCGTTAAGACAAAGGCGGTTGACAACGAGCTCATGCTTCTTTCCCGGTCTCAGGTGATCATGGAGCATGGGCAGCCGGTTTTTCAGCTGCAACTCAAGGCCTCCTCACCTGAGCCGGCCTGGCTGGTTGTCGCCCTTCGTCCCTATAATCCGGAAGGGATAAGTTTTATTCATGAGGCCTCACTGCTGCCCGACCGATCGGGCTGGTCCATCGCCGACACCGACAGCGTCGTTTTCAGCGAGCCGGCAGACCGCCATCATATGGCAAACTACAAGAAGGGCGATGTCTTGCGTCATCTCTTTGAATCAGAGCAGCAGGAGCGTGAAACCTGCAATGTCGGTCTGCTGACCGCAGCCGCCCTCTTCAAAATCATGCCGGCAACAGACCGGGAGCTCAGGGTGACGGTTCCCCTGGTAGAGCCAACGTCCGCCAAGAAATATCACCCGGTCAGCTGGCGGGAAAGTCTGGAAGACCATTGCAGGCTCGACATCCCTGACCCCAAGATACAGTTCCTCTATGATGCCGCGGTGCGCACCCTCATTCTCCTCTCACCCCATGAAGCCTATCCCGGCCCCTTTACCTATAAACGGTTCTGGTTCCGGGACGCGGCCTTTATTGCCCACGGCCTGCTCTGCGCCGGACTGGTCAAACGTGCGGAGAAGGTCCTCGACCGGTTCCCGAACCTGCAGGCAACAAACGGCTATTTCCATTCCCAGGAAGGGGAGTGGGATGCAAACGGTGAAGTGCTGTGGATCATGAAACGGTTCTGTGAATGCAGCGGCCAGCCTCCGAGCACCGAATGGCTGAAGGCGATTCGGCCAGGAGGCAAATGGATCGAGCGCAAACGGCTGAAAAACGCAGAAAACACCTACCATTCCGGCCTCCTGCCAGCAGGTTTCAGTGCTGAGCATCTTGGCCCCAATGACTATTATTACTGGGATGACTTCTGGGGGGTTGCCGGACTGCAGGCCGCATCCTGGCTTCTGGCCCGAACCGGTGAGGACAAGGAGGCTGCCAGGTTTGCCCGGGAGGCCGAGTCCTTTCACCGGGATGTGGACCACAGTATCGACCAGGTAAGTGTTGATCTCGGCCAACCGATCATCCCGGCCTCGCCCTACCGGCGCATGGATGCCGGCGCCATCGGTTCCCTGGTCATGGGCTACCCGCTGCAGCTCTGTTCACCTGACGACATCCGACTGCGCAATACCGTGGAGTTTCTGCTGAAAAACTGTCTGGTGGACGACGGCTTTTTCCAGGACATGATTCATTCCGGCCTCAACGCCTACCTCACTCTGCATATTGCCCAGGTTCTTCTGCGGGCCGGGGATATGCGGTGCAAACCCCTGATTGATGCGGTTGCGGCCATGGCCTCACCCACCGGGCAGTGGCCCGAGGCCATTCACCCCCGAACGGGCGGCGGCTGCATGGGAGACGGCCAGCATACCTGGGCTGCGGCTGAATGGATTGCCATGATCAGGAATTCTCTGGTGCGGGAAGAAGGCGACATCCTGGTGCTGGGTTCCGGTGTCTTTCAGGAGTGGTTCAAGGACAAGAACAGCATCACGTTCGGACCGGCGCCAACCTCCTTCGGAACCATCTCTCTGACCATCGAGAAGAGAGGCGGCAAAGATCACGAGACCGTTCTGGTTTCATGGCAGGGAGCGTGGCATGGTGAATCACCGGAAATCCACGTCCGGCTTCCCGGTTTCAGCGAACAATGCGTTGATCCAGGTCAGAACCTGAGCGTGGTGGAGCTGAAGGTGCAGGTGCAGCCATGAATATTCTGATGATGACCAATACGTTTACGCCGCATCTTGGCGGAGTGGCACGCTCAGTGGAAAATTTCAGTGCTGAATTTCGGAGACTGGGGCATCAGGTTCTTGTCGTCGCACCGACGTTTGACAAGATGCCTGAACAAGAATCTGATGTGGTACGGGTTCCGGCTTCCCAGAATTTCAACGGCTCCGATTTTTCAGTGGTGCTTCCTATCCCGGGTTTGCTGTCCGAGGCCCTTGATGACTTTGCGCCAGACCTTATCCATAGCCACCATCCATTTCTGCTCGGCGGCACCGCCTTGCGGATTGCGCATATCCGTGAGCTGCCTCTGGTCTTTACCCATCACACCATGTATGAGCAATATACCCATTATGTGCCGGGTCATTCCACCAGACTGCAGCAGTTCGCCATAACCTTATCAACCAGTTACGCCAATCTCTGCAATATGGTTTTTGCGCCCAGTGAGAGTGTTGCCAAGATTCTCACGGGACGGGGAGTCACTACTCCCATCAGCGTTGTTCCGACCGGGGTGGATTGTCATAAATTTGCCCGCGGCAACGGCCCTGGCTTCAGAGCCGTCTTGGAAATACCGGAGGACGCCTTTGTCATAGGTCATCTGGGCAGGCTTGCCCCGGAGAAGAACCTGGAATTTCTAGCCCAGTCGGTTGTGAAATATATGCAGTCCAATAAAAACGCGCGATTCCTGCTCGTTGGCGTCGGCCCGTCCGAGGAGGTGGTGCGCCGCATCTTTGCAGACCATAATTTACTAAACCGCCTGCATATTGTCCATGGCCTGGAGCATCCGCTGCTAGCCAGTGCCTATCAGGCCATGGATATCTTTGCCTTCTGTTCAAAAAGTGAAACCCAGGGGATGGTCCTGACGGAAGCCATGGCTGCCGGCACCCCGGTTATTGGACTGGATGCCCCTGGAGTGCGTGAAGTTGTAGTGGATCGGAAAAACGGCAGGCTCTTAGCCGGCGACTCCAGCGAACAGTTTATTGACGCCGTGCACTGGGCCTTCTCCTTGCCAGCCGCACAGAAGAAAGAGCTGCAGCAGACGGCATTGCAGACAGCAGATACATTTTCAATGGAGCATACTGCAGCATCGGCGCTGACCCATTATGAGCAGATTCTGGCCAACGGCTGCGCTGTGGATAAAGAAAAACAATACTCTGCCTGGCAGTCCATGCAAAAGCTGATCAGTATAGAGTGGCGCATCATCAAGAATGTCATCGATGCGGCCGATGCGGCCATAAGCTCAGAAGAAGAACCCGGGTAACATCATGATCTTCCGCTTAGAAAAGGTGTTCCGCAGAGTCCACAGGTGGCTGAGCCGAAGTGAACTGGCCATAGGGCTGCTGCGGCTGACGGAATCCGTGAAAACGACCACAAAGCCTGGTCTTATCATGATCCAGATTGACGGCCTTTCCCATACCCAGCTTCTGCGGGGACTCAAGAAAAAAAAGATGCCCTTTTTATGTAACCTGCTGGACAATGAGCGGTACAGGCTGCATCTCCAGTATTCAGGCCTACCCTCCTCCACACCTGCAGTGCAGGGTGAACTTTTTTACGGTGTCCGGGGTGCAGTGCCCGCTTTCAGTTTCAAGGACAGAAAGAGCGGCAACATAGTTTGCATGTATGAGCCCGGCCCGACAGCCTCTGTTGAAAAACAACTGGAAAAAAAGGGCACCCCGCTGCTGCAGGGAGGGAGCGTCTATTCCTCCATTTACACAGGTGGTGCCAGTGAATCCCATTTCTGTCCCTCGGCATTCGGCTGGGGCGATCTGTTCAGCAAAGCCCCTCCTGTCCTCTTTTTTCTTCTTCTTTTTTCCCATATATACAGCTTTATTCGGGCAACCTGTCTGCTGATTATAGAGTTTTTTCTGGCCGTGTGGGATTGCATATCCGGCCTTATCAACGGACACAGCATCCTGCAAGAGATCAAGTTTGTCTCTACCAGGGTGGCGATCTGCATTGTGCTGCGGGAATGGATCACCATCGGCGCCAAGATCGATATTGCCAGAGGTCTGCCGATTATCCACCTGAACTTTCTCGGTTACGACGAACAGGCCCACCGTCGCGGCCCATCTTCGCTGTTCGCCCATTGGGCCCTGCGTGGTATTGATGATGCCATTGCCCGAATCTGGCGGGCCTCAAAACGTTCTAGACGTCGCAGTTACGATGTATGGATCTATTCGGATCATGGCCAGGAGGAATGCTTATCCTATGCCAAGGAACACAATAAATCCATAGAGGAGGCGGTGTCTGAACTGGTATCCGGTCTGGCTGCGGAACGAAACAGACCCTCTGGTCCTGGCAGGGGGATTCAGACCCAACGGGTCAGACAGCTGGGCGGCAAGAAAATCCAGAAGATCCTGCCGATTCAGGGGGAACAGACAGTCCCTCCCAAGGATGGATCGGTATCTGTAGCTGCCATGGGGCCAGTGGCCCTGGTTTATCTGGCCTCTCCCCTTTTGGAGGCTGATTCGGATCACCTTGGTGCTGATTTGGTTAATAAGGCCCATGTGCCTTTAGTTCTCGCTGCTCAGGGTCCAGGCAGGGTAAAGGCGTGGACCAGCGAAGGGGAGTTTTTTCTTCCTGACCAGGTTGAAGCTGTTCTGGGGGCTGACCATCCTTTTCTTGAAGAGGCGGGAACAGACCTGATTGAACTCTGCCATCATCCCGACACAGGAGATTTTGTTCTCTGCGGCTGGCGTAAAGGCTTGCCGCCCTACTCCTTCCCGTTAGAAAACGGCTCCCATGGCGGCGCCGGGCCGGAAGAGACAAAGGCCTTTGCCATCTTGCCTGACGATACGGTGCTGCCGGGCCTAAACCGTCACTACCTTCGTCCTTACGATCTGCGGCAGGCGGCCTTTCACCACCTGGGCCGGGTGGAAAAACGAGTAAAGCCGCGGCCGGCGCGCCAAACAGGAATTGGCCAGCGCTTGCGCGTCTTAACCTACAATGTGCACAGCTGTATTGGTATGGACGGGAATATTTCCCCGGAACGTATCGCCCGGGTCATCGCCCAGCATAAACCTGATATTGTGGCCCTGCAGGAAGTGGATGTGGGGAAGGTCCGCACGAATGGTGTCGATCAGGCCCATCTCATTGCCAAACAGCTGCAGATGGATTTTCATTTTCACACCACCGTCCGGGTTGAGGAAGAGCAATACGGCGATGCCATTTTAACCCATCTGCCAATGCGTCTGGTGAAAATCGGCAAGCTGCCGGGCCTGGCGGGCAAGCCGCATCTTGAAACACGGGGAGCGATCTGGGTCGAGATAGAATTTGCAGGGCTCAAGCTCCAATGTATCAATACCCATCTCGGCCTGCTGGGCAAGGAACGTATGGCCCAAATACAGGCCCTGCTGGGAGAGGATTGGCTGGGCCATCCTGATTGCCGCTCCCCCTCTCTGATCTGCGGTGATTTTAATGCCCTGCCGACCTTTCCGGTATGCCGGATGCTGGCCAGGCAATATAATGACGTTCAGGCAAAATTACCAGACCACAAGCCGCTCAAAACCTTTGGCGGCCGGTATCCACTTGCGCGGATTGATCACATTTTTATTGATCAGCATATCAAGGTACTGGATATTGATGTACCTGAGAATGAACTGGCACGTGTCGCTTCCGATCATATGCCCCTTATTGCCGAACTGGAAATCAAATTAGGGTAAATTAGGCCTGTTTTTTTAGACGCTTTCTGATAATTTTTTTTATGCGGTTCAGGCTGTAAGGCGATTCCGGTTCGGACACGAGGCTCGACATCTGTAATAATTCTGCATCATCTATCCGTTGTTTGATGATTGAGGCATAGTAGTCGGCAAGTTCAGGATAATTTTGCAGTAATTCCTGCATACATTCCATATTCACCCGGACCAGGGTAACATCCGTCTGGGCAGTATATTCAAAGAAGGATGGTTGGTGCGTGAACATGCTGACCAGGCCGAAGTAATCTCCTGCTGTCAATTCTGCCGCGTAGAGCAGCGCGCCGTTCGGCAGTTTGATTCGGGCTTCGACCACACCGCTGGTAATAATGTCCAGGGCATCCCGGCAGTCGCCTTCGAGCAGGATGGTGCTGTTAGCGTCATAGTGAAGCTGTGTACTGGCCAGCGCAATCATGTTGATGTGTTCATCGTCCAGGGTACTGAAAAGATCCTGACTCTTCAGTGCCAGGGGAATGGTGGGTGGTTCAGCAGTGACATGTTCTGCCTTGCGGGTTCGCCATTCCTGAATAGAGGCAGAGGGTGCTGCTCCTGCCCGTTTCAGGACATTATGGATTTCGCGGTACAGCTCCTCGCGGCCTCTGAACATCGCCGGGTAGTTCGGGAAAGCCACCCAGATCATATAAGTGTAAGGGACAGTGGATCCATCGGTTAAGCGCACCACCGGGGCGGGGTATTTAAGCAGGTGTTTACACCTGAATACGGCCTCAAAAAGCAATTCTTTGGCAAAGCGGGGGTCGATTTCAGCGGAGATTTGCACGGTATACCAGGGGCGGTAGATATGGCGTTCATTGTGGAGATTTTTTACGCCCTGGGCCGCAAGTTTGGCGTTGGGAACGATGTGGGTGGAGTTGTCCCAGTCCAGGAGCCAGGTGGATCGCCAGTTAATGTCCAGGACCTTGCCTTCAATACCGTCTGCCAGGCGGAGATAGTCGCCGATGCGAATCGAACCCTCCATGCTGAGGGCAACGCCGGCAAAAAAATCACTGAGGGTCTGCTGCAGGGCTAATGCGGCCAAGGCTGTCGCCATACCGGTTGACACCCACATCCCGGTCAGGGAGTAACCCTGAATCCAGACAAAGGCACCGATGCCGAAAAAGAGGCAGGCGCCATAGGTGAGGCGCCGGATCAAGCCGGACATCGGGTTAGACAGGCGTCTCCCTTGTTTACTCGTCTGTTTGGCACCCATGAAGGCATCGATTGCCCGGGCGAAATACCAGCCGGTGATCAGACAAAGAACGAGATTAAAGAGGAAGGGGAACCAGGCGGCCGGGCTGCCCCCCGGAATAGCGCGCACTCCAGCCTGTAAAACCGCGAAGGCCAAAACAACCGTAAGGGGGGCCATGCATAAATCAAGGACTGCCGTGCAGAGCGGGCAGCGCTTCTGGAACCCGGCCCATACCGGTAAGTTCTTGGCGATAATCCAGACAGCAATTGGCAGCGCGAGCATGGCGGTTAACTGGTGGTCAAAAAGCAAATACAGGCTCGTAGGTTCCACCGCTTACCTGCTTTCTTCGATGAGATTCGTATGCAAGGCGATGACGGCCTTCTGGAAATGCTCTTCCTTCACCACAAACTGGATATCCACCTGACGCATACATTTATGCAGCCCGAGGATTTCAACACCGGCATTGGCCAGGGCATTCACCGCCGTGGGCAGGATCCAGGTATCCGCCATGTTCGAGCCGATGGCTGAAATGAGGGCCACCTTTTTGACCAGAATGTCGGCTGAGGGAAAGGTGGTTTTAATGGCGTCGGTTAATTTTTTGATCCGGGCCAGCGGGGCCACAACGTAGTGGGTCAGGGTGTTGGCGTTAGTGTCCTTTGCCAGATAGCGAACTTTCTGATCGGTGAAATGTTTTAAAACGGCCGCATCATGATCCCAGCGCCCCACCATATCCTGATCCCAGACCTCAATACCGGTGACTCCGGTGCGGCCGGCAATAATTTCTACCTTGGCCTCGGGGCTTTTATAGGTGTTGGTGATAAGGGTGCCGGGATGATTCGGTTCAAAGACGTTTTTAATGCGCAACGGGATATCGGTTCGGCGCATCCCCCGGGCGGCACCCGGGTGAATGGCCTCCATTCCCAGATCGGAAAGTTGATCCGCCACATCATAATTGGTGTTGCCGATGATCTCCACCTTGTCAGCGCCGATCATTTTCGGGTCGCCGCTGGACAGATGGTACTCCTTGTGGATAACCCCCTCTTGCGCCTCGGTCAGGACAGCGATACGGCTGAAGGTGATCTCGGTATAGCCCCGATCATAGGTGTTCATGATCCCTTCCTTGCATTGGGTATAGCCCGTTACAATGGGGAGTTCGGTGCTGAAGTCGATATCCTTGAAATATTTTAGGATCTTCTCATCAAGGGAGAGTTGTTCCGTCTCCATCCAGCCTGAAAGATCAATGAACCGGGCATTAATCCCCTTGTCCTTGAGGATGAGGTAGCTATTATGAGCGCTGTGGGCCTCACCAATGGCGGAAAGCATTTCCCGTACGACAAGGAGATGCTCGTTCAGCTGAAAATGGCCAAAGGAGCAGAGTCGGGTGAGATCAAGCAGGCAGCTGCGCACCCCTTCAATGCGCTCTTTGACAAAACGGTCCGCCTGCATGATGTCGAGTCCCAACTCGGCAAAACCTTTGTTGATGTCGCACATCTGGTGGCCGACATGGCTGATGGCCTCTCCCCAGGCCCAGGAATCGTCATCCTTGGAAAAGAGGGAGTAGACCCCGGTGTTGTTGGACTTTTTATGCTCTAAGAGATCATTGGTTATGCCTCCATAGGCCGAGACAACAATGATGCGGTTGTACAACTCCTCCTGTTGGCGATCGCCAATGAGGATATTGTCAAGCACCGCGCTGAATTGGCTCATGGAAGTGCCGCCGATTTTTTCTACAGTATGGCAGCCCATTATGCTTCCTCCTCCAGTTCATACGAGCCGTCACTGTCATGGGTCTCGCGACCGGTAACCGGCGGGTTAAAGGCACAGATCAGCCGCATATCTTCCGTGCCGCCGCGCAGGATGTGGCGGTCGTGATTGTTGAGGGCATAGAGAACCCCGTCCTGGATGGGATGAATTTCACCTGTTGCCAGGTCTTCAATGGAGCCATTGCCTCCCACGCAGTAAACCGCCTCCAGATGATTTTTATACCAGAGTGTAAGTTTCGCCCCGGCCGGGATAATGGTCTCATGGAAGGAAAACCCCATGCCGTCCTTTTTCAGTAAAAGTCTGCGGCTGATCCACCCTTCGCCTTTTACTTCTCTTGGGCCGCCGATAATATCTTTATTATCCCTGACGATCATTACATTTCACCTGTGAGGTTTACCTTCTTCTCCGCCAGGATGGTGGCGATGGCTTCCTCGACAATAGCAATACCCTTGAGTAATGTCTCTTCATCAATGGTCAGGGCCGGCAGGAATTTCACCACCTGATCATCCGCCCCGGCCAGTTCGATGATGAGGCCGTTTTCAAAACATTTTCCGGCAATCTGGCCTGGCAGGCCTTGCTCTAAGATTTCCAGGCCGTAAATCATGCCCCGTCCCCGAACCTGGGCATTGAGTTCCGGGAATTTCTCGGCAATGGCCGTCAGCTCTCTTTTCAGCACTGCGCCTTTATATTTTACCGCTTCAGAGAGGTCGGTATTGTCCCAGTAATGCAGGGCCTCATACGAGGCGACAAAGGCGAGGTTGTTGCCGCGAAAGGTGCCGGTGTGCTCACCCGGTTTCCATTGATCCAGATCGGGCCGCAAGAGGATGAAGGCGAGGGGCAGACCGCCGCCGATGGCCTTGGATAGACAGACAATGTCCGGCTTGATACCGGCCTCTTCAAAGCTGAAAAAATCACCGCTGCGGCCGTTACCCACCTGGATATCGTCAACAATGAGCAGGATATCAAATTCAGAACAGATATCCGCCAGGCCACGGAGCCATTCCGGGCTGGCAATATGTATACCGCCCTCAGCCTGGATGGTTTCCAGGATGACCGCTGCCGGCATATCCAGGCCGCTTGAGTTGTCGGTCAGCATTTTGCGAAAGAGGTCCAGGGTGTTGAAATCAGGCCCCATGTAATTATCAAAGGGCAGAACCGCGACATTGGTACGGCTGATATACGCCTCGTCCCGATAAAAAGTATTACCGGTGACCCCCAGAGCGCCCATGGTGAGGCCGTGATAACCGTTGGTAAAACAGACGACATTGGAGCGACCCTTGACCATGCGGGCAAGCTTCAGGGCGGTTTCCACGGCATTGGTGCCGGTGGGCCCGGTAAACTGCATCTTGTATTCAAGATTTCGGGGCTCAAGGATGGTGTCGTAGAATTTCTGCATGAAGTTCTTTTTGGCAATCGTTGCCATATCAAGACCGTGGACCACGCCGTCCGCCTTGATATACTCGATTAATGCGGCCGAGATCCGCTCGTTGTTATGACCGTAATTGAGGGTGCCGGCACCGGCAAAAAAATCTATGTATTCATTGTCCTGTTCATCAACCATGATTGAGCCCTTGGCTGACTTGAAGATAACAGGGAAAGATCGGATATAGCCCCGCACTTGTGATTCCAAATTTTCAAATATTCGCATTTGTTTCTCCGTATTAAAAATTAGTTTGTTTTAAAATTGACAAAAGGTCCAATGTTCATGAGATGCTCGACATGCTCACCGTCATGCAGATCATTGGTGTCAAAAAATGGTGTGGTGAAATAGGTGTGGTCAGCTCCAAAATATTTGGCCACCGACTTGAAAAGATTAATTGAGGCCTGATTCTCCGGATCAATGGTCGCCTCGAGGAAAACGGGCTGTTTCGCCTTGACAAGGTTGATGAGCATTTCTTTGCCCAGCCCCTGCTTTTGCATGGGTTTTGCTATCCCGATCTGCCAGACAAAAAGCGTTTTGGGCTGCTCGGGCGGAGAGAAACCGGTGATGTAGCCGCATACGTTGCCTTGGTATTCAGCCACAAGGCATGTCTTGTGGAAATAGCGAGCCATCAGGGCGTAGGAATAGATAGAGTTCACCGACAGGATCTGTGAGTCTCGAGCGAGGTTATGCATAGCCGCGGCGTCGCTGCTGGTCGGGGGGCGAAAAATGATATCTTTATTCATCTTGTAACGTTCCTCTTGAGTTGATGCACCACTGATGGTGTCTTGATAATCGTGCAATCATCCAGCCAGACATGGGGTTGGCAAGATATCGCAGAGCTGAGGGTGGTATAGCCTAACTACCCTCAAGTTCATGGCGCGATGACGGTGATCGGCGGTTTTTTTTCAAAGGCAAAATCCAGTTGGTCCAAAAGCTGTTCCTGCGGGTATTCGGTGTTTATAGAAACCACCATGGTTGGTTCAAGATCGTTCAGGGGATCGAGAGTCTCCTGCTGTGCTTTGAAGATCCTCCACTCCGTGTCCGACTCGGTTGTGTTGGGTATTGCTCGCTCTGCCAACCGGTTCCGGGTTGCCTTTGTAGAACAATAGCAAAGGACAAAATGCAGAGTTGCCTTACTGTTGTTGGCAAATTGCCTTAGTCTTACTCGCTCTTCTCGAGCTCCATAACAACCATTCATCACTACGGTTCGACCGGCAGTAAGTTCCCGCCCGGCAGAGGTGAGCAAGGCATCATAGGTGCGGCGGGTCATTTGCGGAATATAATACTCTTGACCCCAGGTAACCTCCTGATGGGCAGAATCGGAAACCCCGACTAACTGCTTTCGCACTGTATCTGCGTTAAAGTAAGAGAACCGATGACTTTTAGCCCATGTCCCGGCAAGGGTGGACTTGCCGCT
>JAQIBE010000096.1 GCA_027859235.1 Desulfobulbaceae bacterium | reverse complement strand
TCAAAAAAACGGAAGAGACCAAAGGCCACGATAAAGGTAGGAATCGTCAGCGGTGCCCCGATGAGTGTTACCAGCATGCCGATCACCTCATCGATCACCACGACCCCTGGGTCCGGGCTGTCGATAATCTTTTCAGCCATGCCGGCGGTGATAATGGCAAGGATGAGAATCCCGACCATGGCCCCATAATAATAGGGGGCGGCCAGCATGATGATGAGAAAATGAATGGGGATGGCGGTCAGGGTTCCCCAGGTTCCTGGGAATTTAGGCAGGTAGCCGGTGTACATTCCAGTGGCAATGGCGAGGGCAATTCTATCCATGGGGTCGAGATTCTCTATTCTTTTAGGTTTTTAGGGGAGGCTGACGCCGTTGCGACGAGTTGCGACTATTGAGAAATAGCATATTTAATTTTAATAAAGCCGTATATTTTAAACGCCTAAACGCCTATCTCGTTTGCTTCAAAATCTCAGCATACACATCCATGATGGGGATTTGTAATCGGTTTGCCACCTGGCGGCACGGTTCATACTCCGGATAGATCCGGCTGCCTCTGGGTGTCTCCACCTTCTTTGCCTGAATATCTCCGAATACCGTTACAATAGTCACGCTCTCTCTGGGTAATGTCAGCCGCTGTTCCCGGCGGAAACGCAGACCAATGGCAGTGGTTTCGCACAGGATCGTTTCTTTGATCTCCTGGGCAGCGCTGAGAGGTGCCAGGACATAGAGCCGAAAACCCGGCCTGCCCTTCTTCATATGGATGGGTATGAGGGACACATCCAGCGCCCCCTTGTTCAGCAGGATTTCACAGAGATGGGGAAAGGGCTCCGGGGACCAGTCGTCGAGATTGCACTGGATCACCTCGATCTCCTGGGTTTCACCGCTGAAGCGCTCTTCCCCCAGGACAAGGCGCAAGATATTGGGGTAATCCAGCTCATGACTGCCGGCCCCATAACCCGTATTGGTGATGGTCATGGGGGGCATTACCCCACTTATGGACAGGGTTTTGACAATGGCCGCCCCGGTTGGGGTGACCAGTTCCCGTGTCTCGTCCACCCCGTACACCTCCAGTCCCTGGCAGAGTTTAAGCACGGCAGGCGCCGGCAGGGGGAGTCTGCCATGCTGGCAATTCACCCATCCCTTGCCCATGGGGAGGGGTGAGACAATGATTTTATCGATCTGCAGCAGTTCAATACCAATGGCGGTCCCGACAATGTCGACAATGGAATCCACCCCTCCCACCTCATGGAAGTGGATGTCTGCCGGCGGCACGCCATGGATGGCTGCCTCTGCCTCAGCAAGGGTCTGGAAGATGGCAAGCGCCCTGTCTTGAATGGCTGGAGTCAGGGCGCTTGCGTGGATGAGGGTACGGATGTCAGCATGGGTGCGATGATGATGGCTGGATTCGGTGGTGATCGTAACCTTGGTGGCGCTGATGCTGCCTTTGTCGACCCTGTTGCTTTGCCATGTGTATTCCGGCAGCTGCAGGAGTTGTAGCTGGTTGAGAAGCTGCTGCTCGTCAAGGCCGGCATCAAGGAGGGCGCCGAGGAGCATATCGCCTGAAATGCCGGAGAAACAGTCCAGGTAGGCCGTGGTCATGATGACCCCAGAATGAGACCTGTTTCCAGTTGATACCCCTGAATGAAGGCGCTCACCGCCATGCGTTTCTTGCCTTCAAGCTGTATCTCCGCAAAGAGCAATGACCCCTTGCCGGTGGCAACGGTGATGCCCTGCTTGGACACGTCAACAATGGTGCCGGGTCCAGCGGTGGCTTCACCCGCCAGCACCCGAGGCTTAAAGGGTCTCAGCCATTTTCCCCCCAGCATGGTGGTTGCTTTGGGCCAGGGGTCAAGTCCTCTGATCTGGCAGCTGATCTGTCGGGCTGAATGGTTCCAGTCGATAGCTGCCTCATCTTTTCTCAGCATGGGAGCATCCGTGGCAAAGGCATCGTCTTGCGCGATGGGGGGGAGCTGGTCGGCGCGGAGGAGGTCCAGGGCCTGCACCAGAAGGGTGCCGCCCAGTGTTGACATCTTAAGTCCGAGGCTTGCGGCGGTATCGTCATCTGCGATGGGGAGGGCTTTGGGCAGGAGGATGGGTCCGGTGTCCATGCCCGCACCCATCTGCATGATGGTAATGCCGGTCTGCCCGTCTCCCGCCAGAATCGCACGCTGCACCGGTGCTGCTCCGCGGTACTTCGGCAGTAACGAACCATGCACATTGATGGTGCCAAGGGGTGGGATATTTAACAAACTCTCAGGCAGAATACGGCCATAGGCCGTGACCACAAAGAGGTCAGGGCTGTAGGTCAGGAGTTCCTGGTGAAATCCTTCGGTCCGGATTTTCTCGGGCTGTAAGACCGGGATGTTATGTTGCTCTGCCAGGACTTTGACCGGTGGCGGCTGCATCTTGCGGCCCCGGCCTTTTGGCCGGTCGGGCTGGCAGATGACGGCAACAATATTCTCTCCATGGTCAAGCATGGCCTGTAATGAGGGTACCGCAAATTCAGGGGTGCCCATGAAGATGATTTTGTTGATCACACTCATCCCTGTTTCTCGGCCAGTTCTTTTTTGCATTTCTTTTTATACATGGCCCGTTTGAGCACTGATATCTTGTCAAGAAACAACGTGCCGTCTATGTGATCCACCTCATGCTGAACCACCCGGGCAAACCAGTCTTCTGCCTCAAACTCAATGGGTTCCCCGTCAATATTCTGACCCTTAACCTTGATATGGGTGAAGCGTGTGACCTTGGCCGTGAGTTCCGGCAAACTGAGGCACCCCTCTTCAGCGAGTTCCGTACCTTCCCCTTCGCTTATTTCAGGATTTGCCAGAACGAGGAGTTGCCTCGGTTCATCTTTGTCACTGAGATCCATAATGACCAGACGAATGGGTCGGCCGACCTGCGGGGCTGCAAGGCCGACTCCCGGGGCGTCGTACATGGTTTCAGCCATGTCATGCACTAACGCTTTGAGTTCATCGTTGAACTCGGTTACTCGGGTTGTCTTCTTGCGTAAAACAGGATTTGGGTAGGTGCGTATTTCGAGAAGTGCCATGGTGTTCAAATAGTTGGAGTGAAGAGTCAGGTGCGGGGGGTGAGAGGTCAGTCTTAGCGTTTATTCTCCTCATACCCTGTTTCTGCCCGGCATTAGGATCAAAAAAAAGTAGCCCTATTATAGCCGGTATGCCCTGTTTTTGCGAGAAGCATTTATATCATATTGTCAGGGTCAACGTCCAGGGTCATGCGGACCTTACCCGAGCGGACAAGGGGGGGCGGGTTCTCACGGATGGTTCGAGCCAGTTGTGAAAGGGTTGGCAGGTGGTTTGATTTTAAGAGAAATTGATAGCGGAATCTCTTTCTGAGCCGGGGAATGGGGGACTGGGCAGGGCCGAGTATATCCACGGGCTGGCTGAGTTTGATCTGTCTGGATATCCGGCAGCTTTCGAGTGCGGCTTGTCGTACCAGCTGTTCCTCTTCTCCGGAAAATTTGATATTGATAAGACGGGAAAAGGGAGGGTAGGATAAACCGTCTCTCAAACTTATTTCCCTGTCGTAGAGGCTGAGGTAATCATGCTCACTGGCGGCGGTAATGGCGTAATGGTGCGGTTGATAGGTCTGGATGATCACCCGTCCCGGCTTTTCACCCCGTCCTGCCCTTCCCGTCACCTGGGACATAAGCTGGAAGGTGCGTTCCCCCGCCTTATAGTCGGGAAGCGAAAGACCCGTGTCTGCCCATATGACACCCACCAGGGTGACATGGGGGAAATGGTGCCCCTTGGCAATCATCTGGGTGCCCACCAGGACATCAATGGACTGGTCCCGCACCCCTTGCAGGATCTTGATGAAGTTTTTGCGGCTGCCACTGGAGGTGTCACGGTCAAGGCGGGCCACATTTGCCTTGGGCAGAATGAGTTGCAACTCCTGTTCGATCCGTTCGGTGCCGAAACCACATTCATGCACATTGGCTGAATTACATTGCGCGCAGATCGGTTTGGCGTGCATGGTAAAGCCGCAATAATGGCAGCTGAGGTTGTTGTCTTTTTTATGCAGGGTGAGACTCACCTCGCAATGGGGGCAGTTGACTGATGTGCCGCAGTCAAGGCAGAGCATGAGGGAGGCATAGCCCCGGCGATTAAGGAAGATGAGGGACTGGTTGCCGGCGGCAAAATTTTCAATGAGAGCCTGGCGCAGTTCAGGGGAGAAGAGGGGGGGCTGGCCGCTCAGGGTGGGAATCCTTTTTAAATCCACCACCGTGACCGCAGGCAGCCTGCGGTCGGCAACGCGTTTACCCATGGTGAGGGTGGTGAATTTCCCCTTATACCCATTGTAAAAGGAGGTGACGGCCGGGGTGGCGGAGCCCAGGATGATCACTCCCTGCTGCTGCCTGGCCCTGACAATGGCAAGATCCCTGGCGTGGTAGCGGAAATTATCCTCCTGTTTATAGGCGGAATCATGTTCTTCATCGACAATCACCAAGCCAAGATTTGCTATGGGTGCAAAAATGGCGGAACGGGCCCCGATGACAATGGTTGCCTCCCCGCACGCAATGCGGCGCCATTGATCAAATTTTTCACCCTGGGACAGGCCTGAGTGGATGAGGGCAATTTGTCCACCAAACCGCGAGTGAAAATGGGCTTCAATCTGGGTTGCCAGGGCAATTTCAGGCACCAGAACAATCACCCCGCGCTTCTGGGCCAGGGCGGTTTCAGCGGCCCTGAGGTATACCTCGGTCTTGCCGCTGCCGGTGACACCATGCAGGAGGAAAGACTCATACTCATGGCTGGTGATCTTGGGGTTGATGGCACCTAAGACCTGTTCCTGTTCAGCGCTCAGCTGTTCAGGTTTGGGATAGAAGACGGGCTGGTCGCCCAGGGGGTCACGGTGGACGATGTGCTGATAGAGTTCGATGATTCCCCGGTCGGCCAGCTCGCGTAAAGCGGCGCGGCCGTTGGGGTAGAGTTTCAGCACCTCCCGCTGGCTGATCTCGCTTAATCCTTTATTTTTAAGCTGGGTGACGGCGGCAAGTGTTTTTATCTCACTCTTCTTGAGGTTGTTGGCATCGTTCTGGCACATAAGCCGGATGCAGGTCTCTTCTTTGATTGAGACCTGGGGTTTGCTGGTGGTTTCTGTGATCGTCAGATGTCCCAGATCCTGCCACTTCAGCAGGGTGCGCCGGTCCTTGCTGAGCCAGACCTTCTGGCTCATGGCCATGGTGAGTTTTTGCTTTTCCAGGAGGGTTGCAAGCCACGGGTATTTCTGGGGTGCTGTTGTCAGGACCTCGCTGAGGGGCGCAACACCTGTGGGGGTTAGGGTAATGATCCGTCCTGAAGAGATCGTCAGGCCGCCAGGTAATGCGCCCTTAATCACCTCGCCAATGGGGTATTGATAATAGTCGGCGGCCCAGGTGAAAAATGGCACCATATTGGCATGGAAAAGGGGTTCCTTGTCCAGAATGTCGAGGATCGGTTTGATCTTGTAGGTGGTGTCCCTTGGCGGTGTTGTGCCGATCACATAGCCTGTAACTCGACGTCTGCCAAGGGAAACGAGGACCCGTACCCCAACTGGCGGAATGGTGCCATCCACCTGCACCTTATAGGTGAGTGGCTCAAAAAGAGGTGCTGCCACGGCAATGAGAAGATTGTCCAAGATGGGTGCTGGATTCGGGGTTGGCGGTTAGGATGGTGGCTGGATTAAATCCTGATTGTCGCGTCTCACACAGGGCCTGTTACGATTCACTATAGTTGTGCGGCCACTTCTTTAATATGCTCGCTAAAATCATCACAGATATCAGGATGGCGCAGGCCAAAGGCAATGATGGCCTTCAGATAGCCCAGTTTGTCACCGGCATCAAAGCGGGTGCCTTCAAATTCAAAGGCATACATACCACGTTTTTTGGCCAGCGCCAAGAGCGCATCGGTGAGTTGAATTTCACCGCCGTGGCCCGGTGCTGTCTTTTCAAGGAGATCAAAGATGTCTGGCTGGAGGATGTAGCGGCCAATAATGGCCATGTCGGAATCAGTGGTGCCCGGTGCTGGTTTTTCCACCATGCGATCGACCTTGTATACCTGCTTACTCTGTTGGGTGCCTTCAACAATGCCGTACTGGTAGGTTTGATCCTTAGGGACCCGTTGGACTGCAACAATGGATTCCCCCACCTGGTCGAAGAGATTGAGCATCTGTTTTGTGCAGGGTTGTTCACTGAGGACGAGGTCGTCACCGAGCAGAACCACAAAGGGTTCATTGCCAATGACATTACGGGCCGTTAAGATGGCATGGCCGAGGCCAAGGGGCTTTTTTTGGCGTACGGAGACCACATCAATGAGATTGCTGAGGCGATTCATCTCTTCGGCAAGATTGTCCTTCTTCTTCTCGGTGAGAACACGGTCCAGTTGAAAATCATAGTCAAAATGGTTTTCAATGGCCGATTTGCCTGCACTGGTGATGAGGATAATCTGCTCAATGCCGGAGGCCACCACCTCTTCAACAATGTATTGAATGGTTGGACGATCAACAATGGTGAGCATCTCTTTGGGGATGGCCTTGCTGGCCGGCAGAAAACGGGTGCCAAGACCGGCAACAGGGATAACAGCTTTTCTTACTTTCATAGTTTCTGTGGAATGGTTGATGCTGCAGTAATGTGGACGATCAATGGTGTTTGAAATCCATTGCTGATTATATATTGATACAGTATTCTGGCGGAAAATATATCCTAATCTAGCATGTGAAAGCATGTGGAGCACGGTCTTTTATGCATGGTCTCGAAAAAAAAATCCACAATATTATCCGCGAGAGACAGTTGCTCCTCCCGGATGAAGTGGTGCTGGTGGGTGTCTCTGGTGGGCCTGACTCCACTGGTCTGCTCCTGATTTTGCACCGTTTGCAGCAACCCCTCGGGTTTTCCATCCATGCGGTGTATGTGGATCATGGACTGCGTCCTGATGAAACTCCGGGGGAGCAGGAATTCTTAACGGAACTCTGCGCTAAGCTGGGTATTCCTCTGACCATCCGCACTGTGGATGTCTCTGGTGCAGTTGCCGGATCTAAAGAATCCGTTGAGCAGGCCGCCCGGAAACTTCGGTATGGACTGTTTGCAACTATTGCAAAGGGTATAAAGGCGGATAAAATTGCTGTCGGCCATACGGCGGATGATCAGGCTGAAGAATTAATCTTACGGCTGCTCCGCGGTACAGCAAGGGCCGGTATGGGGGGGATGAAGCTCCTGCGGGATAACCTCGTTGTCCGCCCGCTCCTGCAGGTGACAAAGGGGGAGATTATCACCTATCTGGCTGATCGGAAGATCGCCTTTATGGAGGATAGCTCCAACCGTTCCCCCATCTATTTACGCAATCAGGTCCGTCTTGAATTGCTTCCCTTTTTACGCAACTATAATCCTGCCATTGATGTGAATCTGCGTAGCCTTGCCCAGATCCTCCAGGACGAAGAGGAGCTGCTTGAGGAGCAGACGGATGGGGAGTGGGATGCCCTGGTGACCATGGGGTTTGACCCGAACGGTTTGCCGACGGTGCAGTGGCAATGTGCCCCTTTTAACACTCTGCATATTGCTCTAAGGCGGCGGCTGGCGGAAAAGATGTTCATCACCATGGAAAGCCCTCCCTCCTCTGACAAGATTAAACAATTATTGTATTTAGTGCAGCACGGTCAGGGGGGCAGTCGTTTGCATTTTGCCCATGGTCTGCGGGCCTTAAAGACAAAGGGCGGCATGCATTTTTGGTATCCAGGCGGCAAGACCAATCAAAAAGGGAATTTATTTTAACACCTTTGTCTGGCGGTCATGTTGCGCAAGTCCAGGGGAAAAACAACCAGCATGGAGTAGCAGTTGACTTCTAAAAGGTGATACAGTATACAAATTAGTCTTGATTAAGAAGCTACGGGCGGGTAGCTCAGCTGGATAGAGTACTGGCCTCCGAAGCCAGGAGTCGCGGGTTCGAATCCCGCCTCGCCCACAATTTCTACCTATAAAATCAAGTAGTTACGAGTCTAAGAACCCCGAAAGCGAGGTGCAAAAAAAAGGTACACCGCACGGAGTTGATAGGCTGTCTGTTGAAGACAATAAAAAACCCCGGCATCTTTTCAGGACACCGGGCTTTTAGTTTTTTTAAATTAGGTTTTATTTGAAATTTTTCAGATGCTCTTAGCCGAGCATAATAGGGAACCCGGTGTGAATCCGGGACGGGCCCGCCGCTGTAACTGGGGACGAACGTTGCATTAAAGTCACTGTTTTTATACGAAAATGGGAAGGCGCAACAAGTAGGACGAACCAGGAGTCAGAAAACCTGTCTGAAAATATATCATGAATGGAGGATGACCCCCTGCGGGGTGACTTCTTCCATGACTTGGCATGCTAGAGAAATGGCAGACCAAGAAGAGCCTGCTCCCGTGGACAGCAGTATGCCTTGTGCATGCGGCGAGGGGCATAATGCTCATGCTTATTCGTGGAAAGAACAGGGAATCCCCGGATCAATATTATATTGGTCCGGGGATTTTTTTTGCTTTTTTTCAAGCAGCTCCGGATCTGAATTATTCAGTTTTATAGGAGATGTGAAAATGAGAAAGAAGATTTTAGCATGTTTCGCCTTATCCATTCTGGGTTCACAAAACATGGCTTTAGCCGAAATGGAAACCGAGCTGGGAGAGAGTCAACCTTTTACGGAACGTACCTTGGACGAAGTGGTGGTCACTGCCACCAAGACAGCCCAGACAAGAAGTGATGTGCCCAATACGGTTATTCTAAAAGATGCGCTTGATCTTGAGGATGCTCCTGCTCGAGGTATTGGTGAGCTGCTGGCCAATGAATCTGGTCTCGACTGGCGAACCTATGGAAATTACGGAGGAGCTGCCCAAGAAATCCATATCCGTGGAATGGGGGGCGATGCAACTCAAATTTTTCTCAACGGGATCAATATCAATTCCCCTTCCCTTGGCTCTGCCGATCTCGGCCGTCTCCCGACAAACAGTATCGAAAAAATAGAGGTTGTAAAAGGGGCCGGTTCCCTGCTCTACGGCACCGGTGCCATGGGTGGCACAGTTCATCTTCTATCCAAGAACCCCGAGCATGATCAAGTCATCCTCAAAGGCAAGGCGGGCTATGGCACTGAGGAGACCTACGAACTGTCTGCTGAACAGGGGATGTTTGTCACGGATACGCTCGGCTATTACCTGACAGCTACCAAGAGAGAAACTGATGGTTTTCGGGACAATAGTGCTTTGGACCATACGGACCTGTCCATGAAACTCCTCTTTGACATGCCGGAATACCTACAGGCTTCAATCTTCTCCACCTATGTTGACCGTGATTACGGAGTGCCGGGCGTTAAACCGCCGGAGGGAACGCCAACCCATATTGTTAATGGTACGGCTCTTTATAATGAAAATTCCGCGAGCCTGGTCAATAAAGGCGGAAATGAAGATTGGCATAATGTTCTGGAACTTACAGCCAGTCCTCTGGATTCTCTGAGCCTGACCATGCGGGCTGAATACAGTGATACGGAAAATTACAATCTGACTCGCCGCAACAGTAGTGGGACTGGTACCGAAAGCTGGGTCACCAATACAACCAGTGGCATCGAGGGTTTTGCTGAGTGGCACCCCTTTACCATGGCAACCCTGGTGGTTGGCGGCCAATATCGTGACTATGCTTCTGAAAACAAACACGAAAATCTGGATAGTTATGGTGCATCAGTAGCGGGGTCCAGCTCTACAACAGAAAATGGCATTTACACCCGTGGCGGCTATATCGAGGCTCAGTATCGCCCTGGTAAATATGTGAAAATGCTTACTGGAATCCGGCATGAATACCACTCCACCTCCGGATCTGAAAATATTCCCCGTTTTGGCCTTGTAATAAATCCTTGCGAAACAACGGTTATCAAACTCAGTCATGGCAAACATTTCCGCGCTCCTTCTATAAATGATCTCTTTTGGCCAGATAACGGCTTTGCTAAGGGGAATACCAATCTGATCGCAGAGAGTGGCTGGCACAGCGATGTCACCCTGGAGCAATCCCTGTGGCAGGACAAGGTAATGGCCATCCTAACCTTTTTCCAGGCGGACATTGATGACAAGATTGACTGGGCTGAAGATCCCACAGATCCAAACATATATGGTGGAGGCTATTGGAAACCAAGTAATGTCGATAAATTCGAAAGCCAAGGCGTAGAGTTCAGCCTGACCCTGACACCGGTCGATCCGTTACGCATTTCCTTAAGTTATACCTATCTGGATGCTCAAGAAGAAAAAGTAGCAGGGACATGGCGACAGGCTACCGATACCGCGAAAAACACCTTTAAAGCGGATTTTTCTTATCACTTCTCCTGCGGCCTCTCTACCAATATGGTTGTGCGCTATGTTGATGAACGACCCTCAGTCTATGGTGCAGATGCTGACACTAAAGCGGAATATGTCCTTGATTCCTATGTAACCACGGACATCAAGATCAGCCAGAGTCTAGGCGAACACTGGCTCTTCGCCTTAACGGCCACCAACCTTTTTGACAAAGGATATGATGTTAATTCCAGTGATTTCTATGGAACCACAGCAATTCCTAATTGTGGATACCCCGGAGCCGAGCGATCCTTCTTCGGCTCAGTTACCTATGAATTTTAAACATGATGGCTTCGTACTTGTGTCCTTATGGGCACAACCCTATGCCGCCCAAGAAAAGATCAAAGCCCTCCGTAAGCAGATGGAGATAATCCTCCTGCAGCCTCATGCGCCAGCTTCCTTAAGTCAATCATGGCCATAAGTGACGATTTGCAAAGGGGTTGGTCGAAAACTTACCCAAGGTATTGGCAAAGGGTCTTAGTGCCTTACTTGCCGGGGCCCTGGAAAAATTAGCTGGGAATTGAAATGATAAATTACGTCCTTAAATATCGGGTCCTTATTTGCCTCTTGTTGGTCTTGAGTTGCCGTTCTGCTGAAGCAAAAGATGCTGAACGGATCGTCTCTTTAGGCCCAATTAACACAGAGAATGTCTATCTGCTGGGTGCCGGTAACCGGTTGGTCGGCAATACCAGATACTGTGTAAGGCCTGCAGCGGCAAGGCTGAAAGAAAAAATCGGTTCGGTAATGCAGGTGTCCGTCGAGAAGATTATCAGTCTGCAGCCCGACTTGGTGCTGGCCACCGCTTTGACCCGCCCGGAGCAGGTACGACAACTACAAAGGCTGGGACTCAAGGTGGTTCGTTTTAAGCAGCCCGCCTCCTTTGCAGAGATTTGCAGCCAGTTTGTCGAGCTCGGCACTCTTTTGGGCCGTGAAGAGGAAGCCCTACGCATTGTCCGTCAGGCCCGGGAGGAGGTCGAGGCCGTGCAAAGAAAAATTGCCCATCTCCCCAGGCCTAAAGTTTTTCTCCAGGTGGGTTTACGGTCACTCTTTGGCTCGGTATCAAGTTCCTTTACCCATGATTTTATTGTCCTTGGTGGCGGCATTAATATCATCGAAGATCAAAAATCAGGCGCCACCAATCGTGAAAAGGTAATTGGCCAAAACCCGGAGGTGATCATCATCGCCATCATGGGTTCTGAAACCGGCATTGCCGCGGAGGAGAAAAAGAGTTGGCAGCGTATTGGTGTAATCAAGGCGGTGCAGGAGGATCGGGTGCATGTGCT
>JAQIBE010000083.1 GCA_027859235.1 Desulfobulbaceae bacterium | reverse complement strand
TCAATCTTGGCCAGGTAGTCCTCATCAAAGATGTCGATCTCTTGGCCATGGTCCTCACCCAGCTTGAAGATCTCCTCCACCCCGTCACTGGCCAACGCCTCCTTGATCATCTCCTGCACCTTGGCGTTCATCTTGGCCGTGTCCGGCGCATCGCCCTTGGTCAGTTTGAAGACAATGGAACGCACCGCTAGGTAGAAATGGATATGGTCGCGCTCCGCCTGGCTGAACCCATCACTGCCGCAGCAGATGTCATAGGCCGCCTTCAAGCGCTGGACCAGGTACATGAACCGCTTTTCCTGATTGTCGGTGATCATGGCAAACTCGGCCGCCATGTTCAGGCATTCCAGCTGCGCCAAAGGTGTTCCTTTGAAATAGGGCGTGGTATCAAATTTATGAAAGATCTTGGCCAGCAGATCAAGATGGTCGTTGACCACCACAATAGACTGCTCGATCTCCTCAATATTTGATTGGTCCGTTTTGGAATAATGGGCCAGGGCCTTGTTCATCTGGCTCTTGATGCCGATGTAATCAACGATCAGCCCCTTTTCCTTGTTCTCAAACTTGCGATTCACACGGGAGATGGTCTGGATCAGGTTATGCCGCTGGATGGGCTTGTCGATATACATGGTGTCCAGAAAGGGGACATCAAAGCCGGTGAGCCACATATCAACCAAAATGGCGATCTTGAAGTTGGACTTCTGGTTCTTGAACTGGCGGTCCAGCTCCTTGCGATCATCCTTGGTGCCCAGCATGTCATAGAGCTCTTTGGGATCATCCTTGCCCCGGGTCATGATCATCTTGATCCGTTCCATGGGTTTGATCTTTTTGCGCTCATTTTCGCTGAGCTCGACGCCCTCATCACACTCCTTGACCTCTGCCCACTCGGGACGCAGGGCAATAACCTGCTTATAAAACTCATAGGCAATGGACCGGCTGGAGCAGACAAACATGGCCTTGCCCAGCACGGTGGCACCCTCGTTCACCCGGTTTTCGTAATGTATGACAAAGTCGGCCGCCACCGCCTTGATCCGGTCCGGGTCACCCAGGATGGCATTCATCTTGGTGTTGGCCTTTTTACTTTCTTCGATCTGGTATTCGCTGCTGCCCTCATCGGCACAGCGACCGTAATACTCCTCGATCTCCTGCAATTTGCTGTTATCAAGCAGCACCTTAGCCGCCCGTCCCTCATAGACAATACGCACCGTGATGCCGTCCTCTACCGATTCCGTCATGGTGTAGGAATCCACCGAATCACCAAACACATCCAGGGTGGCGTCGATGGGCGTGCCGGTAAAGCCGACATAGGTGGCACCGGGCAGGGAGTCGTGCAGGTATTTAGCAAAGCCATAGGTGCGCCGATAGCCTGTGGCCTGGCCATCCTTGTCCATAACCAGTTTAACCTTCTGATCCAGATTGGTCTGGCTGCGATGCGCCTCATCAGAGATGCAGATGACATTGGTGCGGTCGGTGAGGATCTCGGTGTCTTCGGTGAACTTGTGGATGGTGGTCAAAAACACACCACCGCTGTTACGCCCCTTGAGCAAATCGCGCAGATGGGAGCGGCTCTCGACACTGATCACGGCCTCGTCACCGATATAGCCCTTGGCATGGACAAACTGGCCAGAGAGCTGGTCATCCAGATCAGTACGGTCGGTGATAAGGACGATGGTGGGGCTGGCAAAATCAACGCTCTTCATGAGGAGCCGGGCCAGAAAGAGCATGGTAAAGGACTTGCCGCAGCCCGTGGCCCCAAAATAGGTGCCGCCCTTACCATCCCCCTCTGGGCGACGATGGGCCTTGATATTGGCGTAGAGCTTGGTGGCCGCATAGTATTGCGGATAGCGGCAGAGGATCTTTTCTTCCTTGCGCGAGATGTCGGGCAGGTAGATGAAGTTGCGGATAATATCCCGCAGCCGGTACTGGTCAAACATGCCCCTGATCATGGAGTAGAGGGAGTCAATTCCGTCCTTCTCGACAAGGTCGCTGCCGTCTGTCTTGCGCCAGCCATAGAAGAACTCGTAAGGGGCAAAAAAGGAACCGGCCCTATTGTTCACCCCATCGCTGATCACGCAGAAACCGTTGTATTTGAAGAGCTCCGGGATGTCGCGCTTATAGCGCACCGTCAGCTGAACATAGGCATCATGGATGGTGGCCTCCTCACGGATGGC
>JAQIBE010000259.1 GCA_027859235.1 Desulfobulbaceae bacterium | reverse complement strand
CAGCGCGGGCCGCGTCGATGCGGCTCAGGGCGACCTTGCTGTCCGGATTGTTCTTCAGTCCAAAGTGAACGGCATCCTGGACCTTCCAGACCCGGGATTCGGGCATATCATTCTGGTCCGGCTGCGCCGCATAAAGAGAACTGAGCCCAAGGAGCATGGAGCAGCACATGAAGCCGAGCACAGCCAATGACCGGCCTCGCCACCCGCCTCTTCTTGTTCTTCTGAATCGCGCCATCGTACCCTGATCCTTTATTATTGTTGCCTTCACCAACACGTCATTCACCTCTTCTCCTCCGAACCAACAGCGCCACTTCGCTCCACCCAACTCAGACCTGAGAGAATCAAACCCATGATTCATTCTGGAGCTCTTACTCTATCATATAAAACAAGTTACTCCACAGCAGGAAAATATTTTCCTGCCACCCCCCTTTCATGTCATAAAAAAACTGGAAGGCCACAAGGATGAAATTTCTGGAAGATGAACAAGGCGAAAGCCTAAAAACAAAGCGAAAGTAGTATCAATATGCCGAACAGAATAAGACAGGAAGTAAAGAAACACTTCGGGCTGAATCCAGAAATGACGGATCTGGAATTTTCCCAGACGATACTGACCGAGGAGCCGGGCAACGTGACGGCGAAGGAGCTGATCAACAAGATGAAACTGGCAGGGAATGAGGGCTGGAAACCGGTGGATGAGAGCCAGACCAAGCCTCCCATTCACAGTAGGAAGGTTAACCGAGGGTGAATTGAGAAATTCATGAGATTAAATAACGATCTTCATTGAGCTTCTGTGAAGTCTGCAACGCCTATATCACTAAGGATTAAGTAGAAGATGAGTCAGGCGGGCAATATCCTCTTCAGGATAGATAAGGTCACGATATCACCTCAAATTGACCCATCATGCCGTCGTCTTCATGCTCAAGGAGATGGCAATGATACATGTCGTGCTGGATAATTACGAAAGCGGGTGATTATGCGTACCGTCCGTCCGGTATGAGGGAGCGCAAGGGGCCTGGCCCCGGTAGCACCCACCAAGAGCTAAGGCGGCCAGGCCGCTTTTAATAAATACCCTTCGTTTCATGATTAGCCTCCCCTGGTCGTTTTATTCCAGATCCGCCTTCATTCGTTTGAACTCTTCTTCGCTGATTTCTCCCTTGGCATAACGTTTCTTGAGGATATCGAGGTCGGAAGGCGAAAATGAACCCTTGGAACGGAAGATGGCCTGAAAAACTTTAACCAGAAGGTAAATGACAAGCCCCCAAAAAAGCAGAGCGAGAATGATTCCAAAGGGGCCGTGGGAAAAGGCCCCATACCCGCATAACCAGTTGTTGTAATGACCTGAAAAATTCATCATGACTCGAATACTCCCTCTATATTTTGTTTATTTCAGTTCGGCCCGGCAATCCGGGCAGTAACGCCAACTGCTTTCGACAATCCGCGAGCAGTTCGGACAATGTCCCTTGAGGGTATTGCCACAGTGGGGACAACGGAAGTAAGCAGGTTCAATGGCACCTTCGCAGGCCGGACAGCATATGGTTCGCGTTGACAACTGCTTTCTTCTTAAGAAGATCAGCAACACGACCGCGACAAGAACCAGAAGCCCGACCCAAATAAGCCCAGGGAACATATAATGTGTGCCGGACCACCCCCATGCACAGCTCATCAGTTCACCTTAATGGTTAAAATTAAGAGGGTTGCCTTGATGTGGCACTGAGGTTGTCTCGCCCCACATATGACCGCGTCCATGGCCTCCATAATAACGGCCACAACCACTGACAATAAATGCCAGGCCCAGGATAAGAGTGATTACAAGGAATGCTTTCATGAGTACCTCCTGTTGTTGTTAATGTTATAGCGGCCCTCTGGACAAGGCGTACCTCCTTCCAGGCTCGCTTCAAAGGATCTCTCCTGCATGATGCGTTCGTGATTATCTGGCAACATAGACCCAGACATCATTAAACCGGTCATAGTACCCACGCCGATTGTGGAAATTCTTGTTGGCCGTGGTTGAGGTTTTCACTGCAGTCTTGTTACTGACAACAGGCTCTTTGGCCTCTTGGGCGCTGACCGTACCGACTGAGGTAAAGGTGAGGGCGGCAAGGGCGGCGCTGAAAACTGCGATATTTCTTTTTGTGGTATTCATGGTGTTTCTCCTTTGAAGATAAATTAGCATCTGACTGGTGATAACTCTGAACCTGCGACCTCGGAGCTATCTGGCAACATAGACCCAGACATCATTAAACCGGTCATAGTATCCACGCCGATTGTGAAAATTTTTGTTGGCCGTGGTTGAGGTTTTCACTACTGTCTTGTTACTGACAACAGGCTCTTTGGCCTCTTGGGCGCTGACCGTACCGGCTGAGGTAAAGGTGAGGAGTGCAAGGGCTGCACTGAAAACTGCGATATTTCTTTTTGTGGTGTTCATGGCGTTTCTCCTTTGGCAATGAGTTGATGTTTGCTTAGTAAAATTGCATCGATTGTGCCGCGGAGATTTTCCCATGGTGATATTTCTATCAACATATTGATTTTATAAGATATTTTTTT
>JAQIBE010000254.1 GCA_027859235.1 Desulfobulbaceae bacterium | reverse complement strand
AAATATGATTACCACCCAACTTCAGCATAACTTAGAGAGTGGTAAACAATATTCTGTTATTCCAACCAGTTACCCGTTGCCAGTTTACCGTTTACAGTTCGTGGATGTTGACGTTATCTAATTCTAAACCGTAAACTTCACGCTGAAACTCTATCAAAACCAATAATACTCATATCATTGGCTGAAGTTGGGTGGTAATCATGAAAAAATTGCATCAAGTCATGAAAACCTGACGTAATTTCTCACACACATGATCAGGAATAAGGCCGCTGGTATCACCACCATAACGGGCAACATCTTTAATAATGGATGAGCTGATATAAATCCAGCGTAAACCAGTCATGAGAAAGACTGTTTCCACATCCCGCTCAATTCGTCTATTCATCAAAGCAAGTTGAAATTCATAGTCGAAATCTGAAACAGCACGCAGGCCACGGACAATGGCCTTTGCCCCCTTGGTGTAGGCATAGTCAACCAAGAGACCGTCCACAGAATCAACCACAATGCGTGATTCTGTGGCGGGAAAACAATCCCGAATCATTTGCAGACGTTCTTCCTGGGGGAATAATGCATCTTTATTGGCATTTTTAGCAATGGCGACGATCACCTTATCGAAGATTTCCAGGGAACGGTGGATAATATCGAGATGACCATTTGTTATGGGGTCAAAGGTACCTGGATATACAGCTATGGTTTCAGTGACCTTGTCGCGAATAAACGGCTTATATGTTTCCCTGCTCATGACTCACCTGGTTAATGTATATATCCAAAAGACAGCTTCTCCGTACTTACGTGTACCATCGAGCTGCAGATGCTCACCCTGTTCAGGCAGATTCACCTCTTCAGACTCTTCTATAATAATGGTGGCTTCATTTGCAAAGATATGGGCATTCTCATCAAAAAAGCTAAACAACGTCTTGCTGAACCCTCTGTTATAAGGAGGATCCATAAACAGGATATCGATCGCGTAATCCAACTTCGTGAGATAATGAGGATCTCTGCGCAAATCTCTTTTTAAAATAACGGTGCGCTCAGTCACTCCACAGAGACGACTGTTATCAGAGATCAGGGTGGATGATGTCTTGTGGAAATCCACAAACACACAGGAGGCTGCCCCCCGACTCAAAGCCTCGAGCCCCACAGCCCCGGTACCGGCGAAAAGATCTATAAATCGACAATCTATAACGGCTGGCCCGAGAATACTAAAAAGTGCCTCCCGGGCCCGATCAGCGGTGGGACGGATCTGATCTCCCTTGGGGGTCTGCAGCTTCCGCCCCTTCGCCTGTCCACTAATAATACGCATGTCTACTTAATGTGGTCTTTAATCAGAACTTCAGCAATTTGCACCGCATTCAAGGCTGCTCCTTTCATGATATTATCTGAGACAATCCACATATTAATACCATTCTCAATGGACTCATCTTCACGAATACGCCCGACAAAGGTTGCAAATTTACCTACACAATGAATGGCCAGCGGATATTCATTGTTCGCAGGATTATCCACCAGCTCAACACCCTCAGCATTCTTCATAAGTGCTTTCACTTCAGCGGCGGTAATTTTTGATTTGGTTTCAATATTCACGGCCTCGGAATGACCATAAATAACAGGGACGCGAACCGTGGTGGCTGTGACGCCAATGGTGTCATCTTCAAAGATCTTCCGGGTCTCATTGACCATCTTCATCTCTTCCTTGGTGTAGCCGTTATCAAGGAAGGAATCGATATGCGGCAAACAGTTAAAGGCAATTTGATGGGGATAGACCTCCGCATCCATCTTCTCACCCTTGGCATAGGCCTGAACCTGATTTTTCAACTCGTCAATGGCAGGATTCCCCGATCCAGAAACCGCCTGATACGTGGAGACAACGATACGTTTAATCCCGGCCTTATCAAGAATGGGCTTCAAGGCCACCATCATTTGAATCGTGGAGCAATTCGGGTTGGCAATGATCCCATGATTTTTCAGATCAGCAATGGCATGGGGATTCACCTCAGGCACAACCAGAGGAATCTCCTTATCCATACGATAGGCTGAGGAGTTATCCACCACAATGGCACCCGCTTTTGCCGCCGCTGGGGCAAAATCCAATGAACGCTGGGCACCGGCTGAGAAAAGAGCAATGTCAATACCGGCAAAGGCATCGGCATCAAGGAGCTCAACAGCAATGTCCTGACCCTTGAATTTCAGGGTCTTGCCCACGGAACGGCTGGATGCCAAAAGTCGTAATGATTTTATTGGAAAATTCCGTCTCTCTAAAACCTCAAGCATGGCCCCGCCAACAGCGCCCGTGGCACCGGCAATAGCAATATTATATCCTTCTTCTCTCATAACTTTTTCTCCGACAAGTTTTATTAAATACAGGCGGAAATCCACCTAAGCAGTTGTAAAAAAAATAACATGGCCAGCGAGATGTCCAGAGCTGGCATAAGGTGCCATAAAGAAATTGAGACAACGGAGTCTGCGCTTACCGGGTCAACATTCTTAACGGCCCTAACATTTCAACTGCAACCGTTTACAACCAATAAAGAGTTACTATCCAACAAAGTAAAAGGGCAGACTTAATGAAAAGTGCTGCCCTTAGTCAAGGTAATCCTTGCCGTTAAGGCAGAATCACTTTTTATGTTTATTTTTCATATAAGCTGCTCGATTTAAGCCATTAATATAGGCCTTAGCAGCTGCCGTAATAATATCAGGGTCAGCACCCTGCCCCATGATGATCTTGTCATCCTGTTGCAGACGGACCATGACTTCCCCCTGGGCATCGGTACCACCCGTGATAGAACTCACAGCAAAATACAATAACTTGCTCGTGGTATTGGTGATCTGAGCGATGGTCTTAAATGCGGCATCAATGGGTCCAACACCAATAGCTGCACCCTCCCGTTCAACGCCGTCAATACTCAGCTTCACCCCTGTTACGGGCATAGCTTTATTACCAGACATGGCACCAAGGGAGATCAACTTGTAGGTTTCAGGGATGGCAAAGACAATATCCATCAAAATAGCCTCAATATCCTCATCAAAGATATCCTTCTTCACATCGGCTAGGGCTTTGAAGCGGGTAAAGACCTTCTGCAACTCATCATCAGTCAACGGCTCATGACCCAGAGTGGCAATACGATCTTTCAGGGCATGGCGGCCTGAATGTTTACCCAAGACAAGACTTCCAGCGGTAAGGCCAACATCACAGGGGTTCATAATTTCATAGGTGGTACGTTCTTTTAAAATACCATCCTGATGAATACCAGACTCATGGGCAAAGGCATTTGCCCCAACAATGGCCTTATTGGGCTGCACCATCATGCCGGTGATGGTGCTGACCATTCGTGAAGTTGGATGAAGTTGCTCAGTGACAATATCGGTTACAACCTTATGCACGTCACTCCGGGTCTTTAAACCCATAACAATTTCTTCCATTGCTGTATTGCCTGCCCGTTCACCAATACCATTAATGGTAGTTTCAACCTGACGAGCTCCAGCTTTAATTGCCGCAAGGGAGTTCGCAACAGCAAGGCCTAAGTCATTATGACAATGTACCGAGAGAACCGCCTTATGAATATTGGGGATATTATTCATTAGGTAACTAATTTGCGCACCAAACTCATCCGGCATGGCGTAGCCTGTAGTATCCGGGAAATTCAGCGTGGTGGCACCGGCATCGATTACGGCCGTAAAAACCTTGCAGACAAAATCAAGATCGGATCGTGTGGCATCTTCTGCTGAAAATTCAACGTTTGAGGTATATCCTGCTGCATGTTTTACCGATGCAACCGCAAGCTCAAGCACTTGATCTCTATTCATTTTCAACTTATGCTGCAAATGAATATCTGAGGTGGCAAGAAAGGTGTGAATACGTGGATTTTCACCATTCTTCAGGGCATTCCAGGCGGTATCAATATCGTTTTTGTTTGCCCTGGCAAGACCTGCGATCTGCACGCCTCTGATATTATCAGCTATATTCTTTACACAGTCAAAATCACCAGCGGATGCCACAGGAAAACCTGCCTCAATCACATCAACCTTCATTTTAGCCAACTGCCCGGCTATTCTAAATTTTTCCTGCATATTCATCGTAGCACCCGGTGACTGCTCACCGTCACGGAGGGTGGTATCAAAAAATATTATTTTATCACTTTTATTTTTCATATTGATTATCTCATAACGAATTTTTTATCGGGAAAAGGAGTTATGAGGAGATAAGTATTAAAGGCCTGCTTTAGTCTTAGAAATATCCCCTTTTTTGCGCCGAATCAATCTATAAACCCCCGCAAGGGGCGCGGATAGGATATAGGAGATAAAGAGGACAAAAAGGGTAATTTGCGGCTCTGTGGCGATGATAATAAAAAACAATATGGTACCAACCATGAACTGAAAGGTGTTTGGCTTAGAGATATGTTTAAAATTATTATAATGATGGCCCGAAACCATGAGATAAGACAAGAAATAAACCGTAAGTAAAAGAATAATATCTAAATATTGAGCCCGTATATCGCAGACAAAATTACAAAAAATAACCACTGTCGCTATCATGGCCGCCGCCGCCGGGCATGGAAGTCCGACAAAAACACCTTTAGGGGTTTCCTCAATCTGACTATTAAACCGGGCCAAACGTAACGCTGTGGCCGCAACATACAAGAATACAGCCAGCCAGCCATAGCGGCCAAAGGGCTGGAGCAACCAGAGATAGGACAAGAGAGCCGGAGCCATTCCAAAAGAAATCAAATCACATAAGGAGTCGTACTGCTCACCAAACTTTGACGTTGTCCCTGTCATTCGCGCAACACGGCCATCAGCCGCATCAAAAACAGACGCTATGAGAATAGCAATAGCCGCATGCACAAATTTACCGTTTATGGACGAGACTATGGCGTAAAAGCCTGAAAACAGACTAAATGTCGTAATCAAATTAGGAAGAATATAAACTGTACCCCGGGGTGCCTGTTTATATTCTGTACCTTGATCATCCATTTCCATTACCACATCCCATAGGTTTCACTTAATTTTACGATTACTCTGTTTATACTGCATCAACACATAAACTACAAATTTACAATTCCCGCTGAACATTAACCTTCGGTGTTGAGTCACGGGTGCTGCCATTAAATCAACTCAAATAACCTAAAACAGTCTCACCAGCCTTAACCTTCTGTCCCACCGTGATCTCCAGCTTAGTCGTTAAAGGCAGATAAAGATCCACCCGTGAGCCAAAACGAATAAGACCGAAACGCTCACCTGTACGAAAACAATCATCCAGTTCAGCCCAGCAGACAATACGCCGGGCAATGAGACCCGCAACCTGGGTCATTCCATAGGTATAACCTTTTGCAGTCTCAACAGTAAGGGTACATGCTTCATTTTCCAAGGCACCCTTAGCGGAATCAGCCGAATAAAACTTACCGGGTGAATAGGTAATATTTTTTACTGTACCCGCGAAAGGAATACGATTCACATGCACATTAAAAACATTCATAAAGATAGACAACTTATACACATGATCTTGGCCAAAACGCTCATCATGGATCTTCTCTATGATGATCACCTTCCCATCAGCAGGGGAGACAAAACCATCTTCAGCAACAGGTGATACACGTTCAGGGTCCCGAAAGAAGTACAGACAAAAACCAGTGAGAAATACCCCTGCACCCACAACAATCTGATACTGCAAAACCGCAGCAAGAAGCGTCAAAAATGCTGAAAAGCCGATAAAAGGAACGCCCTCTAAGGCCACTGGAATAATAGGTTTTTTCATGAAATATGTCTTCTTATGTTATGGTGTTGAACCAAACCACCTAAGACAACGAAACTGGTCACCTCAAAAAAAGGCACCAGTCAGGTTGTTTGTGCAAAAAAAATATGAACCTTAAAGAGATCCGATTTAGTATTTCTTAGAGGCCCTTGTCATGGCAATGGAACCAGTACGGACGATCTCTTGAATACCAATAGGTTTAAGGAGTTCTGTGACAGCGGCAATTTTGCCATGGCTGCCAGTCACTTCAATAGAATAACTTTTCTGACTGACATCAACAACTCGAGCACGGAAGATATCAGCAATACGTAGTACTTCAGCACGTGTTGCAGCTTCTGCCTTAATGCGAATCAAGGCCATTTCCCGCTCAACATAATCCGTGTCGCTGATATCTGTCACCTTAATAACATCAATAAGCTTATGGAGCTGTTTGGTGATCTGCTCAATAATAGCATTATCACCCCGGGTGACCAAAGTCAGGCAAGAAATATCCTTTTCAATGGTTTGCGCAACAGAAAGACTTTCAATATTAAAGCCACGTCCGGAAAAGAGACCCGTTACACGGGAGAGAACGCCTGGTTTGTTTTGTAAGAGTACTGAGATTGTATGTTTCATTACATTACCTATTAAACTAAAAGCATATCTGTGGTTGCCTTACCAGCAGGAACCATTGGAAAAACACCCTCTTCACGTGCAATGACAAAATCCATCAAGACACAGGTGTCAGTGGCAAGAGCCTCCTTGATGACGGGCTCAACTTCACTGGGCTTTGTAGCGCGCAAGCCAACAGCACCGTACGCCTCAGCAAGCTTGACAAAATCAGGCACCACCTCCATGGGAGTGGCTGAGTAACGCTTGTCGTAGAATAATTCCTGCCATTGACGGACCATGCCAAGATAACCATTATTTAACAGAGCAATCTTGATGGGTAATTTCTCCTGCATGACCGTGGCAAATTCCTGAATGTTCATCTGCATGGAACCATCACCGGCAACATCAATAACCGTGCGTCCCGGGGCTGCCATCTGCGCGCCAATAGCAGCAGGGAAACCGTAGCCCATGGTCCCTAAACCACCGGAGGTAATCAGGGTGCGAGGATTGTTGAAATGGTAGAATTGCGCCGCCCACATCTGATGCTGCCCAACCTCAGTTGTAATAATGGCGTCACCCTGGGTCATTTCATGCAGTTTCTGGATAACAAACTGCGGCTTAATAATATCTGTTTCATCAACATAGCCCAGTGGATGCTTGTTCTTCCACTCCTTAATCTGATCAAGCCAAGGGATAAACTCTGCCTTTTTAGCGTCGATATCATAATCACATGCATCGACCCATTTATTCATCTGGGCCATGGCCTGTTTACAACCGGCAACGATAGGGATATCAACGTCAACATTTTTACTGATAGAAGTCGGGTCAATATCAATATGAATAATCTTGGCACCCGGGGCAAATTCATCAATCTTACCGGTTACGCGATCGTCAAAACGGGCGCCGACAGCAATAAGCACATCGGATTTTGCCACAGCCATGTTGGCAAAATAGGTACCATGCATCCCCAGCATTCCAAGGGAGAGCGGATCTGTACCTGGGTAACCGCCAAGGCCCATCAAGGTCATGGTCACGGGGATATCCAGTTTACGGGCAAACTCCGTTAGTTCCTTATGGGCGTTGCCGAGAATAACGCCGCCGCCAATATAGAGCACGGGGCGTTTTGCCTTCATTATGGTCTTGCATGCCTTCTCAATCTGACCGGGGTGAGGCTCATAAGTGGGTTTATAGGTCCTCATTTCCACAGGCTTTTTATCTGGAAAGTTAATCATACTGTTCATAACGTCCTTAGGCAGATCAACTAAAACAGGACCAGGACGACCGCTGCGTGCCACATGAAAGGCCTCACGTATAGTCGGCACGAGGTCTTTTACATCCTTGACCAAATAATTATGCTTTGTACAGGGACGGGTGATACCAACGATATCAACCTCTTGAAAGGCATCATTACCAATGAGTGCGGTGGGCACTTGACCCGTGAAAACAACTATGGGAATAGAATCAAGGTAGGCCGTGGCAATACCTGTTACCGTATTGGTGGCTCCAGGCCCTGAAGTTACAAGAGCAACACCAACACCACCCGTTACACGGGCAAAGGCATCGGCTGCATGCACAGCTGCCTGTTCGTGGCGAACCAGAACATGATGAATCTTGTCTTGTTGGAGAATAGTGTCATAGAGATCAATGACTGACCCGCCAGGGAAGCCAAAGATTGTTTGAACATTTTCTTCCTCCAGACATTTCATAAATGCCTGAGTGCCTGTCATCTTCATAGAAGTATCCTGCATAAGTTAAGCAATGACATCATTGCTGTGAATTGAAAAATTACAATTAAATTATTATGTTACCGTCGAAAATACATAAAACATAACATGTATAAATCTGGAGGGTCGAGAAATACGCCACCAAAACCTTTAATCCCATTACACATAAGGAGAAAACAATATATAAGTCAGTGGAAAATTGTCAAGCCTTGATGAGGAATTTACCCACCGCAAACCAGTTTTTTGATAATAATTATCAAAAAAGAAATTTAGAATAAATTGTTTTGTCGGCCGGCTTGTAAGAGAAAATCAACAGCCCCCCTCCCCTCTTCCCCCAGCTGGGTAGAAAAGGAATTCACATAGAGTTTGATATGACGGGTTACAACGTCAGAATCAATTTCTTGGGAATTTGCTTTGATATACTCTAATGATTCTGATGGGTTAGCGTGTCCATATTCAATTGAACTGCAGATAGCCTTATCAATGCGTCCAATAACATCTGGTCCTAAACTCTTCCGTGCAACAATGCCGCCAAGGGGAATAGGAAAACCTGAGAATTCCTCCCACCAATTGCCAAGATCCTGCACACATTGGAGGCCCAGGGCCTCATAGGTAAACCGTGACTCATGGATGATAACGCCGGCATCCACATCACCCTTAAGAACCGCCTCCATAATGTCAGCAAAGCCCATAACCTTAACCAGTACATCACCACCGCCAAAAAGCTGCAAAAGCATTGCCGCCGTAGTCAACTCACCCGGGATAGCTATTGTATCCCTTTTAAAATCAATGGTTCCATCACGGCTGACCAGGAGCGGCCCACAGCCGCGGCCTAAGGCGGCACCTGAATTTAACAGTTGATACTCATCCAGAACATGACCATAGGCATGAAAGGAGAGCTTGGTGACATCAAACTTGGACTCTAAGGCCAAACGGTTTAACGTCTCAACGTCGGCAAGGACTGGTGGATCAAAATCAACACCAAAGGCTGATGAACAGCCGTGCACGAGGGCATGGAAGATAAAGGTGTCATTGGGGCAGGGAGAAAAGGCTAAGGAGGTCATGAGTACAGTTCCGGCAAATACATCCTCATTATTTCAGTATACTTATTAATGGCGGCTTCGATATGCCACGTTGAAGGGTCACGATCCTCCACAAGGTTTGAAATAACACGAAACTCAAGCCAATCGATACCCATACCATGGCAAACCCTTGCCACTGCAGCGCCTTCCATATTCTCACAAATACAGTTCTCACGATTGACCATACCACCTCGCCGAGTGGATCCGCTGACACCATTAACAGAAAGAAACCTGCCAGCGCGAACAACATAATTCCGCTGGTAAAGCCACTCTGCAGCATGGGCATGCAGGTTATTTCTACAGGGATAGTGATTGCCCATATCCAGAAATGACGGGTCAAGATTTTCAATATGGGTATCAAAACAAACACCGAGATCACCAATGGTCTCAGATGTTGCAAGACAACAGTCAAGCACTGAAACATGGGCCGAGGAAAATCCTCCACCAATGCCAAGGTTAAGCACCCGGGTCACCTCAGGATGAGCCATGAGATACCGGGTCAGGTTAAACGTTGTTTCAACGAGCCCCACCCCGGCGACAAGAAATTGTACATCGCGACCAAGCGCGTGCTGCATCTCCCTCATTTCAGCGGGGGTGGCTGTTACAACAAGAACCATCAGCTAAAACCTTTCATCAAAGGAGAATTAGAAAAATTACAATCAATAACATTTTTCACTTTATTATCCCCATCAAGAACGACCACCTGCGGCATAAACCCCTTGAGTTCATCATCTGCAAACATGGCATAAGAAACAATGATAATCAGATCGCCCACAAGACCTTTCCGGGCAGCAGCCCCGTTTAAGCCTATGACACCGGTACCCGCCTCGCCTTCTATGGCGTAGGTTTCAAGTCGTTCACCATTATTAATATTATAAATACAAATTTTTTCATAGGGAACAAGACCAACACTGGCCATGAGATCAGCATCAATCGTCAGGCTCCCCTCATACATGAGATCAGCTTGAGTAATAGTGGCCTTATGAATTTTACATTTAAGCATTGAGCGATACATCTTTATCTCCAGTGAGCAAAAAACCGTTATCAATCAAACGAGTTTTACCTATTTTAACAGCCATGGCAAGAAGTGCCTGTCCATCAACATGGGGACTCTCATCAAGGGTTGATTTATTAATTATAGCAATATAATCAATAGAAACTGCAGAATCTTTACAAAAATCTGCTACTTTTTCTATAATGATACGTGAATCAAGGATACCAGAGGCGACCAGCTTACGCCCCAGACAAAGGCCTTTAGATAAACATAAGGCCTGCTTACGTTCTTCTCCGGTTAAATAACTATTACGTGAACTCATGGCAAGGCCATCAGATTCACGCACAATGGGCAGACTATGGATCTGCACAGGAATATTGAGATCCGCCACCATCTGCTTTATCACGGCCAGTTGCTGAAAATCCTTTTCCCCGAAGATCGCATAATCCGCACCACAGATATTAAACAGTTTTGTCACCACTGTGGCCACGCCATTGAAATGAGTGGGCCGAGACTTGCCGCAGAGCTGGTGAGATAAGCTCTCGACCTTGATACTGGTTTGACTTTGCTGCGGGTACATCTCCTGCACGTCAGGACAGAATAAGCCTTCAACCCCCGCAGACTCGGCCTTCTGGCAATCTGCGGCAAAATCTCTCGGATAGGTTGACAGATCTTCACCAGGGGCAAATTGACTGGGATTGACAAAAAGGCTCACCAGAACGGTGTCCGCGATTTCACCAGCCCTCTTCATGAGGGCTATATGGCCTGCATGAAAAAAACCCATGGTGGGCACAAGACAGATAGTGCTTCCCTGGGTTTGAATATTTTTCGTCCAAGACTGAACCTCAGCCTTCGTATATAACAGTTTCATTATGTTCTGGAAAGTTGCTGCATCCGATTCTTCAACCAATCCTTTTTAGACTGAGATAGAGCTGGAGAGGATAATGCCTTTTCATAGGCATCACGAGCTGCAGTTGGGTCACCAGTTTTCTCATAAATTCGAGCCAGATTAATATTACCAATGACCATGAACTCATGGATATCCCGCACCTCTTTATAAAGGTTTACAGCAAGATCATGCTGTTCATTAGACTCGTAGGCATGGCCCAGAAGCAATTGCAATAAAACCAACTGTGGAGCCGAATTTTTCAAACCGGCAATCTCTGTCTGCAAGGTCGCTATAGCATCTGCATACTCTTTATCTGCAAGTTGTTGCCTGGCGAGGGCAATGGCTGCCCAGTCAGCAGCACCTGTACCAGCATGATCACGAATAACCGCTTCAAGGGCCTGTACCTGTTCACTATCCGTAACAATTAGAGCTTGGGCAAGGGCAGCGGCCGATCGGTCCATTTTAGTAGTGGTATAATGGATGTAGTAACTCCGCCCACAGATAGAAAGTATAACCAGCAGGAAAAACGCCTGGAGCATACGCTTATTTTCACGAATAAAGGTTGTGGCCTTCGGGGGCAGATTAAGTTCATCCAGTAAGGTTTGTTTTGCTTCGGTAACTTCTTCAGTGTGTTTTTTGGTAAAGACGTTATGTTCAGTCATGAACACTCCCATTGGATAAACTATTTTATAATAGACCTTGATTATCACTCTTCTATACAAGCTGAACCTGAAAAAATCAATATGTTCAACCCTGTTAAATCTATCCAAACCATAAGCGAATTCACAGCTTCCCTGAAAGGACTCCTTGAGACGAGCCACCCCTTTGTCAGCCTGCAGGGGGAAGTCTCTAATCTTCGCATTCCCTATTCCGGCCATATGTATTTCATCTTGAAAGATGACAATGCCCAGATTCGCGCGGTCTTATTTAAAGGACAGCGCCGTTTTCTGCACAATGACCTCAGTGATGGTGAGCAAATTATCTGCCGTGGGCGGATTACCATCTATGAAGCACGGGGTGAATACCAAATCATTGTTGACTCAATCCAACAAGCTGGACTTGGCAACAGCCATATGCAATTTTTGGCATTAAAAGAAAAACTGAGCAAAGAAGGGTTATTTGCAGAGGAAAAGAAAAAACAGCTCCCCCCCCTTCCCCATAAAATTTGCCTCATCACCTCTCCTGCCGGCGCTGCGGTGCACGACTTCTTAAAAATAGCCTTCCAGAGACATCCTCAGTTACAAGTGGAAATCATCCCCACACCCATGCAAGGTGAACAGGCAGGGAGGCAAATCGCAGCATCCCTGCAAAAGGCCTGTGTACGCAATTGGGCCGACATTGTTGTGTTATGCCGTGGTGGCGGGTCAATTGAAGATCTGTGGGCGTTTAACAATGAAACCCTTGCCCGGACAATAGCAGGGGCGTCCCTGCCAGTGGTTTCAGCCATTGGCCATGAAGTGGACTTTACCATCGCCGATCTTACTGCAGATGTCCGTTGTCCCACCCCGTCAGCGGCCGCCGATTTAATTGTGCCAGACATAAGAGTAGTAAAACACCAGCTACGCGACATAGAGGAAAGACTGTTTGGGGGGATGTCTGCTCAGCTCACAAGCCATGCAGAGAAGCTCGCCAACCAATTTAAATTTCTTGGAGATCCACGGTCAATACTCGAGCATCAGCAACTCAAAGTTGACTACATGGTCACCCAACTGGAACTGGCATTTTCAAGAACGACACCTCTAAAGCAAGAACAACTGCAACATCTAATGAGCAGACTCGAACATACTTCTCCAGCAAGGACTTTGGAGCGAGAGAATAAACATCTCTCGGACATCAGCCGCCGGTTATTCTCAGCACAGGCGAAACTTGTGAATAATGCCCAGGGTAAATTGCAGCGCCAGGCAATTTTGCTCGATGCCATAAGCCCGCTGGCCGTTCTTGGCCGGGGCTACGGTATCCTTACAGATAAAAAGAATAAAACGATTACATCGGTGCAAGACGTTAAGGCCCTGGATGAAATTTCAATCAAACTGCAAGACGGCATCATTAAAGCAGAAACAACAGAAGTGACTACCAACAGGAGTTGAATGAGCTATCCAGACCCTGAGCAGTTGTAAAAAAATAACATGGCCAACGAGATGTCCATAGCTGCATAAGGGGACGTAAAGAAATTGCGACTACGGAGTCTGCGCTTACCGGGTCAACATTCTTAACGGATCCTAACTTCAAAAAAAAAAGCAATTTAATTTTACTTAGGTTGATCGTTCAGAATTACTTTACTGCATCGGCAAGCTTAGAACCTGGCTTAAAACGAGCAACAGTACGAGCTGCAATCTGAATCGTGTCACCTGTTTGCGGGTTACGACCTTGACGGGCTTTTCTTTCTGATGTGGAGAAGGTTCCAAATCCTACTAATGTTACCTTATCGCCACTGGATAAAGCATTTGTGATGGACTCAAGAAGACCTGTCAATGATTTTTCAGCTGCAGCTTTACTAATACCAGCGGCGGTTGCCATGTTGTCTACCAGTTCACTCTTATTCATGCTTTTTTCTCCGTTGTGATGATTGGGTGGGCTGAATGATTATTAATAATGAAAATGTTACCAAACATTTCCAACTTGTCAAATAGAACTATCTGTTTTTATTATTTTTTCAAAAATTATTACAAATAATTCTAAAAATTAACCTTGAGAAATTCCCGACATTTTATTGAAGTACGTTATAAGTTGTTTTGCAGGACCATTATCACCCGCAAACCCAATATAGTCAAGTAATGAAGGCAAGATACCCTCTCGCTCAGAAAGATCAAGAAAAACTTTTGAAAAATTAAAGCACTGACAAATATCCCTGACAGACTGGTCAAATCCAGGATCAAGACATAACACCCTTTGACCAGTACGTACAGTCAAAAAAATCACATCTTTTCGCGTAGTTACACGACATCCACCAAGGCCGATATGGTGGAATTCTGCTTCAAGCTGATCAATAACATGTAACTGTTTTTTAGTTATTCCAGAACCGACGTTAACCCTTGTTGCAAGGCAGGAATCGGACAATTTATCCCAGGTGACCAGACCCAGGTGATAACTCAACGAGCGAATATCAGATTTACTCACTTGACAATCTAGGTAAGGCGTTGCAACCCCTAACAGTTTAACAGCCTTAAACCCTGGCCGATCACGATGCAAATCATCACAATTGGTGCCATCAACCAAAAGAGATTGGGGCGGGAGTCGTTTAATGAAAACCTGATAGGTTTGGAATTTACAAATGTAGCAGCGATCAGCCTGATTACGTTTAAATCCTTGAAAATCTAAAGGATCTAACGGGATGATATGGACATCGAGATGATACGTTTTGGCAAAAGCTAAACAGGAGTGTCGAGCTTCACGACTCATTAAACAACTATCAGCAAAGAAACCACGGCACTGCTTATCACCAAGAATCTGCGAACCAAGATACAGCAACAAGGCAGAATCAACGCCACCGGAATAAGCAACAGCTACGCTATCCTGTTGCTTAAACCAATGGGTTAGCCTGTGAAACTTATGAAGTAACGCAGAGTCCATTCTTCCCTATTCAGTTGGTAAGGTCTGAATTGGTTTTTCAATGAGGAAGTCGCCGGATTCAATCCACTGCTTTAATGTCTCTGCAATTTCCCGGGCCATGACTATGGATGACAAGGGTGATGTGGTGACCTTCTTGCCGTTCACCTCAATCTCACCCGTCTTTAATTGGGCGTAACTGACCTCACCATAATCCCGGGCAACCCCATGGGAGTAATCATAGGAATAATCCACAACCTTTGTCTTCAGATCTTCATCCGCAACACCTGTATACGCTGCCATTTCTTCATTGAGAATGGGAATAGGAATACCGACCCCAACGGCCAGTGAGGTCCCGTACCCCTGCATGGATATTCCTTTCAGGAACCGGCTGGACATCTTTTTCAAATCACCCTGCAGCATCAAGGTGCCAGCAGGCCGTGTGGGCGTATCATTTTCAGCACGGGGAGCGGATGGCTTATGCTGCGTTCCATGGGAGATCACATAGCCAATGCCTCCACCCAGAAATATTCGCGTGCCAAGACCGATCGTTTTATACAAAGGATCATTAAAAAGCGGGCTTAAGGTCCCGGCACTGCAGTAATTAGCATTTTTGCCATTTGGCATCAATGTCCCCATATAGGTATAAATGGTTTTTTTGGACAGGTTTATCGCACAATTGTAATTCTGATAACAGTTCCGGGGATTGGTCAGCATGGCAAAGGGCATATCCGCAAGGCAGATTTCCTTACCGCCTTCAGTGGCAGGGTAGCAATCGGTGCCATAGGCCTTCGCTTTAATCGTTACCGTTTTTCCGGCAACAAGGTCCTCGATGACATGACCGCCTCCATAACTGAAGCTTCCAGGGTAGACCTTATTCAGGGGGTCTCCCTGAGCAACTTCAGCGACCCCTAGATAGACATCAACCGCAGCAATACCGGCATAGGCATTAACATTATTAATGGTAACCTCAGAGGCCTTAATCGTGGGATTGGTATGACCAAAATTTATAAAAACCCCTGATGAACACATGGGGGCAAAGGTACCGGTCGTAACCACATCAACCTTGCGTGCGGCTTCAACAGCACCCATTTCTTTGACGATATTGACCATTTCTTCAGCAGTGACCACAACAGCCTCACCTGCTTTTATTCTGGCATTGATTTCATCGTATGTTTTTTCAACTATAAATTGGGGAGAAGCCATACCTGTATCCTTTTAAGTCTGTATTAAAATAAAAAAGCCCCTGACATGTTGAAACATAAGCCGTTGTAACAAAATAACATGGTCAACGATATGTCCATAGCGGCATAAGGGGCCATAAAGAAATTGGATATAACGGAGTCTGCGCTTACCGGGTCAACATTCTTAACGGCCCCTAAACACAAGGGGGAAACTGCTTTATAGTCATAAATGACAGAAAAATCAAAAGGGAAAAAGAGATGAAATACAGAAAAAAAAGCAGAATCCCTTATTCCATTACCGCAATAACCTTATGGCCGGCCTTTTCCAAGGCCTTAACGATGGGTTCCACATCATCACATTTATCCAGACGGAAATAATGAACCTTACGTCTGGATGTCTGTGACTCAAGGGCAACACTGACAATTTCGACCTTATGCCTTTTGATAATCCGCGTCACATCATCGACACCGCCCTTTTTACTGACAATGACATCAAGACGGGTAGAGGACTTAAATAAGCCCATAACCTCTATAAAGGCGGCGAGGAGATCAGAGAGGGTAATAATACCGACAAGTTTCTTCTTGTCGAGAACAGGAAGACCACCAATTTTATAATCATGGATGAGCTTTGCCGCCGTCTCAACGTTGGCATTGAGATTAATGGTAATGGGGTTGATGACCATGACCTGATGCACAGGAATATCTTCAACCATTGCCGGGAAAGAAAATTGGCGCAAATCACTCTCCGTGATAAAGCCGACCATATGACCATTTTCATCCACTACCGGCAGATGCCGAAAATCATTTTCCTTCATCAATTTCTGTGCATCCTGAAGCAGGGCTTCACGATGAATCGTCACAGGTGATGGATGCATCCAGCTTTTGATTTTCATGATATTATTTGTGTAAATTAATGATTTTCTAGAGAAATTATAAATAAGTTATTACAATTACCCATATTTTTCAATCTAAAAACCTGTCAGTTCTGCCTATGAGTAAAACTTTCCGGTATGAGATTGGAACTCTCTGAAAAAAGTGGTAAAGCATTACGCTGCTTCTGCAACTCAACGATCAATTCAAATAATAGATACTAAAGACCATGGCTGACACAATAAATCCCCTTGCCCCTGTTCGAGACCAAATCGACACCATTGACAATACTATCCTCAAGCTCCTTAAAGAGCGGCTGGAGTGTGCCCATGAAATTGGTCGGCTTAAATCCACCGAAAACAGAGCCAAATGGGACCCTTTGCGGGAACGACAAATTTATGACCGCCTCCTGCGTGATAATGCAAAAAAATTCCCGGAAGATTCATTGCTCAGTATCTTCCATGAAATCATCACCACCTGCAGACTTTCTCAAAAGGCGACCTCGGTCGCCTATCTCGGTCCGGAGGCAACCTTTTCACATCTTGCTGCGGTAAAGTACTTTGGCCATAACGCTGATTACACGCCAATCCAGACCATTGAAGATGTCTTTTATGAAGTTGAGAAAGGCAGGGTTGATTACGGCATCGTCCCCATTGAAAACTCCATCGAAGGCTCGGTTACCTCAACCCTTGACTCCTTCATGAAATGTAAGGTGAAAATATGCGGTGAAGAGTTACTAGCCATTACCCATAACCTGATCAACCATTCAGGCAATATGGAGGATATCAAACTCGTGGTGTCCCACTCACAGCCCCTTGCCCAATGCCGAGAATGGCTGCGGAAAAACTTACCGCATATCCCCTGCCAATCTGTTTTCTCCACAGGCGTTGCCGCCCAAATGGCCGCTGAGGACAAGGGTGTGGCCGCAATCGGCTCAAGCCTTGCCATCAAGACCTACCAATTGCAGGTTGTGATGAAGGGGGTTGAAGATTATCGCGGCAACTCAACCCGCTTTATTTTAATAGGTAAAGAATCACCATCAAAAAGCGGTCGGGACAAGACATCACTCCTCCTCGGCCTACTGGACAAACCAGGGGCACTGAACGACACCCTCTCAATCCTTGCTAGGCGAAACATTAACCTGACACGCATTGAATCCAGGCCCGTTAAAGGGGAGAGCGGCAAATACCTCTTCTTTATTGATATGCTGGGGCACATGTCCGATGGAGTCCTCATTGAGGCCTGTGAACGGTTACGGGAAGCCTGTTCCTATTTTGAGTGGCTCGGCTCCTACCCAATCAATCGCGATTAAGGTCAACCGGTGGCCTGCTGTTCTTGCGATCGTTCGCAGCCACAATATTGCTTCGGCAAATAACTACTTAAATTTTACGAAATTAATAATTAAACAATTAGCCACAGAGATAGCGTAGACTTCGATCCACGGAAAACACAGAAGTTTTTGTCTGTGGATTCCGTGGCTAAAAAAGAAAATAATTGAATGGTATAAAAAGCAAACCCCTTTCTTCACTATCCTAACCCGCTGAAACCGATCTACCCGCCGATGCGGGACATCTTTCCCAAACAGCCGGTGGGGCTTTCATCCATAACATGCCCCTTCGGTTTGCTTTGAATGGTTTTAATGATAATATTACGAATATCATCATCCGTCCCGCCACTTCTCAACACAGTCCGCAAATCTGTTTCATCGTCAGACAATAAACAGGAGCGCAGCGCCCCTTCAGAGGTCAAGCGCAGACGGTTGCATTTCTCACAGAACTTATGACTCATGGGGCTAATAAAACCTATGGACCCCACTGCGCCTTCTAATTCATAAACCCGGGCCGGACCATCCATGTGCTTTTGTGATACAGGGGTAAGCCTACCGAGTACGGCAATACGGTCTCTGATTTCACTGGCGGGTATCAGCTTGTCCCTGCCCCATGAAGCATCATTGCCAATGGGCATAAATTCAATATAGCGCATCTGCAAGGGATACCTGAGGGCAAGTTTTGCAAATTCAACAATCTCATCGTCATTCACCCCGCGCATAGCAACCATGTTGACCTTCACGGGTGAAAATCCTTTTTCCAGGGCAAGTTGAATCCCTGCCCACACCTTAGCAAACTCATCAAAACCGGTAATCTGTTTGAACCGCTCAGGCTTCAAGGTATCCAGTGAGATATTAAGTTTTCGTACCCCGGCTCTGAGCAAATGGGTATGATACTTCTCAAGAAAAACACCATTTGTGGTGAGACGAATATCATCGAGTCCCTGAATATCTGCCAAACCATCAAGAAAATAATCAACCCGTCTTCGCGCCAGAGGCTCACCACCGGTGAGGCGCACCTTCTTAACACCAAGACCCACAGCAACCCGAATCACCCGTAAGAGTTCTTCATAGGTCAGAAGTTCTTTATGTTCTAATTTTGACAAGGGACTGGGGGTGCAGTATACACATCTCAGATTACATTGATCCGTGAGCGACACTCGCAGATAGGATATGGTTCTGTCAAAATGGTCAATGAGGGTTGGTGCGGTAGACATAGGATCGCATAGGTAAGGGTTATTCAGCAGTTGTAAAAAGAGAACATGGCCAACAAGATGTCCATAGCTGCATAAAGGGCCGGAAAGTAATTGCGACAACGGAGTCTGCGCTTACCGGATCAACATTCTTAACGGCCCCTAGCAAAGTTAAGGGTAACCTCCTTACCCCAACAGGTCACAAAAAACAATGGGAACGGTTGTACTGGTATGATAATTCTTGGAATTGAAAGCTCCTGTGATGAGACCGCCTGTGCTGTTATGCAAGACGACACCACCCTCCTCTCCCATGTGGTTGATTCACAAATCACCATTCATCGGCAGTATGGCGGTGTGGTTCCTGAAATTGCATCCCGCCGCCATATTGAATCCATCTATCCGGTGGTTGATGCCGCCCTCAAAGAAAGCAGCCTCTCCCTTGCAGATGTCGACCTCCTGGCCGTTACAGCAGGGCCGGGGCTCATAGGCGCCTTGCTCATTGGTCTTAATTTTACAAAGGCCATTTCTCTGGTAAAAGACATCCCCTTTGTCGGCGTTGACCACATGGCAGGCCATCTACTTTCCGTTTTCCTGGGTGAAAACAAACCGGAATTTCCCTTTGTGGCCATAGTTGCGTCAGGTGGCCATTCTTCACTTTTTTACGCAAAGAGCTATACCGAGTTTGAACTCCTTGGACGCACCCGTGATGATGCGGCTGGCGAGGCCTTTGATAAGGTCGCAAAGATACTGGGACTGCCCTATCCAGGCGGTCCTGAAATAAGTCTTCAGGCGCAGAATGGTGACCGGGATAAAATTAAATTTCCCAGATCCTGGCTTGAGAAGGGCAGCTTTGACTTCAGCTTCAGCGGTTTAAAAACGTCTGTGGCAAATTATGTTCACAAAACAGAGGAACGCACCCCCGAGTTTCTTGCGGATGTCTGCGCCTCCTTTCAAGAGGCTGTGGTGGATGTCCTCTCGGCAAAGGCGGTGCAGGCGGCACAGTTCAAAAAATGCCAGCAGGTGGTTTTAGCAGGAGGCGTTGCTGCAAACCCACGGTTGCGGGATCTCCTGGGTAAACGGTGCCGCAGTGCTGGCTTAAACATTGCCATGCCTCCCCTTGATTATTGCACCGACAACGGCGCCATGATCTGCATTGCCGGGTATCACCAGTACAGACAAAATGGTCCGTCGTCACTTGATCTTGATGTTTATTCCCGTTCACCACTCATTATGCAGGGTTAATAGTGCGACGCTTCTTCCGATATTATCGACTTCGCCTCAAACGACTGCAGGGAGATCCTAAAATCATTGCCCGTGGTATTGGTGTTGGTTTATTTGTGGGCATCACCCCCACCATACCTGTTCATACCGTGTTGTTACTGGCATTATGTTATCCCCTGAGAGCCAGTAAAATTGCAGCCTTTCTGGCAGCCTGGATCATCTCAAACCCATTAACCATTTTCCTCCAATACTACCTGTGCTGGCGCATAGGCTCGCTTTTCTTCCCGGGCCTATTATCTTGGGGAAAAATACAAAACGTTTTAGAGACACTTTCCCAGGGTCAAGGCTATGAGGGATTTCGGCAATCAATAATTCCCATCGGCGGGCTTGGTTTTGACGCTGGAGCTGTAATGCTCACAGGTGGTGTTGTCTTAGCAACACCATTTGCATTTATCGGCTATTACTACTCACTCAAATTTTTCATAAAACGTCGCAACAAACTCTCAAAGAAATAATATGAATCTTACCCAGATTAAAAAAATCCTTAAATCTAACCAACTTGCCCCCAGTAAGAAAAGAGGTCAGAACTTTCTGATTCACCAATCAACCTCAGAAAAGATTGTCAGACTTGCAGGTGTTACTCCTGATGATCATATTATTGAACTCGGGGTCGGACTTGGTTCGCTGTCTGTCCCAATTGCCACTATAGCAAAGAATGTAACCGGCATAGAAATAGACAATGGCATAATTGAATTTCACCAGAAAAACAACATCTTACCGGAAAACTTTAACATCATACATCAGGACCTGCTCACCCTGGATTTTGCAGATCTTGCCGGGAAGACAGGTGGGCCGTTAAAGATCATGGCCAACCTCCCATACTCCATATCCAACCCACTCCTGTTTAAACTCCTTGAGAACCCGGAACACCTTGACTGGGCGGTACTCATGCTCCAGAAAGAGGTTGGCGAGAGAATTGCCTCCCCACCAGGCAATAAGACCTACGGAATTCTGTCCGTTTTATTTGCCGGTGTGGCAAAGGTTACAAAGTTAATGAATGTCGGGCCTGAGCAATTTCATCCCCGCCCAAAGGTTGATTCTGTAATCGTTAAAATTGATTTTTTCGATCAGAATCTGCCCCCGTACAATGGGAAACTTTTGACCCAAATTGTTAAAACAAGCTTCAATAAACGTCGGAAGACCATACTCAACTCATTGTCCACAAGTTCCTTTTTTCAAATCGCTAAAGAGCAGTTGGCAGCATGTTTAACAGAGGCATCTATTCAGCCTTCAGTACGTCCTGAGCAATTAACGATCCATGAATTCATCGCCATCACCAATGTCCTCGAACCCGTCCTCAGGGAGGAATAAATGCAAAATTTTGTCCTGCATAATCAGACGAAAATACTCTTTGGCAAGGGAATGGTGGAGCAGCTCGGAACAGAATGCCGACTCCATGGTCAAAAGGCGTTGCTGGTGTATGGTCGTGAATCCATCAAGAAAACAGGTCTGTATGATAAAATTTCCACGCTACTTAGCGACCAGGGCGTATCGTTTATTGACCATGGCGGTGTCGTCTCAAACCCCCTGTTAAGCCATGTGCGAGAAGGCATTAAAAAAGCCAAAGAAGAAAAGGTTGATCTCATCCTGGCCGTAGGCGGAGGTTCAGTCATTGACTCTGCAAAGGCCATAAGCTGTGGTGCCCTTGCCCAGCATGACGTGTGGAAATTTTTCACCGGCAAAAAATCCATCAAGGCGACACTTCCTCTGGTCTGTGTTCTTACCCTGGCAGCGGCGGGTTCTGAAATGAACGGGGGCATGGTTGTCACCCACGATGAGAAGAGACATAAATTCGGAACCGGTAACAACCTGCTTAATCCAAAGACATCTATTCTTGACCCCAGTTTAACCATCACGGTTCCCCACGACTATACCGTCTATGGTGCCATTGACGCCATTGCCCATATTGCCGAGTTCTACTTCACCACAAAAGAGGTCGCTCCTGTACAGGAACGATTCATGGAAGGACTCATCATCAACATTATTGACAGCTGTAACCGGGTCCTGCAGGACCTCAGTGATTATGACGCCAGAGCAGATCTCATGTGGTGCGCCACCCTTGCCCTTAACGGCTGGACAGCAGCAGGGCTCGGCCTCGTCGGCTTCCCCATGCACATGATTGAACACACCCTAAGCGCCCATTATAACGTCCCCCACGGCGCTGGCCTCAGTGTTGTCATGCCGGGCTGGATGAACTATATGGTTGCGAAAAACCCGCATAAATTCAACCAATTCAGCCAGCGCATTTTCAGCCATGCCAAACCGGATCTCGTGGAAAATGGGTATACAGGGGTCCAGTCCCTTAAAGAGATTTTCAGAAAATGGCAGGCACCAATCTCCCTGGAAGAACTTTCCATACCTGAGTCAGACCTGCCAAGACTGGCCAGGGAGTCGTTGCCGCTTGCCAGAAACTGGCGCATGAATGACTATTCCGAAGAAATAATTCATGAGATATTAAGGGGTTGTCTATAACGAGTTTCACACCTCTCTTTTTTCCCTAAAAAGGTTGGCGTTAAAGGAATTTTCTGTTATTTTAGCAACGTTTTAACTACTAAATATTTCTTGTTTTCCCTGAGGATTGATTCATGTCGCCCACTGCATCATCTGATTTAAATGATTACACCCATACAGAAACCAGCAAACTATATGACGTTGCCATTAAAGCCATCAAGAAACAGCTTGCCAGCGGTAAAAGCTTCAATGAGGCCATTCATTCCTTAAAACCCATTAACGATGCCCTGCGCTCCATCATTATTGATGATTTTCTAAAAAACATCATCGTTGATCAGCATTTCAACAAAGGGCGCGGACTTGACGATCTAGCCCTGATTCTTGATGTCTCTTATGAGAAGCTCACCCTTTGTCGAGAAACGATTATTGATGAGTTAGAACTGTACGCAAACGAAGAGGATATGGAGTACAGGGACCAGAGTATCCTCACCCATTAATCACTCCCCCTACCCTACATCCGACATGACCTCTGCTGATACAGCAATTTCAATTTTTCAGCAGACTGGTATTGGCGAACAAAAGATAAAAGGGCTGCTCGAGTATGGTCAGCATATTACCATTGCCCAGATTATAACCCTTCCCACTGCACTTCCCGACTTTATCGAAGACCCAGAGGATTATTTCAGCGAAGCCATTACCGGCAATATCGTTCTATCCTTTATTAAACACCCTGATCTCGCTGATTATCTTGTTTCCCTGTGCAACAGCTTGGCAATTCCTGTTGTGGCGAGCGGACCGCGTACTATACAGGGCGCATTCTCTCCCATCACCTGCTGTGGTCTGCCGGCGACAGATGAACTTGGCGCCTATGGAACACAATTTGGTATGCCGGAATACACGGTGAAGCTGTCTGAGGATGGCAATGTAATAACGGGACTTGTGGTCACAAGAGGAGCCTCCTGTGGAGCAACATGGCTGGTACTGCCAAAGCTGATTGGTCAAACAAAAGCAAGGGCCCTTGAGATCATAGCCCGGGAAGTGCAATACCATTGCCAGGCGGACCCTTCAGCCTTTGACCCTGTCTCAGGCAAGTCCCCCTTGCATTTTGCCGGGAATGTGCACACGCGGGCCTTAACAAAGGCGCTTGAGCAGGGTTGAGCAGAGACAGGAAAAATAATCTCCCCCCTACACCTTCTCCCTGCGAATTACCGCACCAACCTGTTGCAGTTTCACATCAAGCTGTTCATAGCCGCGATCTAAATGGTAGACCCTGGAAATCGTAGATTCACCCTCTGCGGCAAGGGCCGCTATCACAAGGGATGCACTGGCCCGGAGATCCGTCGCCATAACCTGGGCTCCAGTTAACCGCTCTTTCCCTGAAACAATAGCCCGACCACCTTCAACACGAATATCAGCCCCCATCCGCTGCAGCTCGGCCACATGCATAAAGCGATTCTCAAAGATGGTTTCATCAATCACACTCAGACCCTGACTGACCGCCATGAGTGCCATAATCTGGGCCTGGAGATCCGTTGCAAAGCCGGGATAGGGATTGGTCTTTACATCCACAGACCGCAAAGGGCCGGAACGGGCGGCAATGATGGAATTTTCTCTGATCTCAATACTAATGCCCGCATTGCGCATCTTATCCAAAAATGAGGGCAGATGGGCGGGATTGCAATCAACCAGGGTTAATTCACCACCTGCAGCACCGACAGCCGCAATATAGGTTCCTGTCTCAATACGATCGGCAATGATGGTTGTTTCAGCAGGCTGCAACTCACTAACCCCCTGAATAACAAGGGTATCCGTATCACGCCCCTCAATCCTGGCCCCCATACGGGTTAACATATCAATAAGATTTGCAATTTCAGGTTCTTTGGCAACATTACGGATAACAGTCTCACCCTTGGCAAGACAGGCTGCCATGAGCATATTTTCAGTTCCGGTAACAGAGGGAATATCAAAGGAGAGTTGCGCACCCTGCAAACCATCCTTGACAAAGGCATTCACATAACCCGCTTCAAGCTCAAGAACAGCGCCGAGTTTATGCAGTCCTGTCATATGAAAGTCGATGGGCCGGGCCCCGATAGCACAGCCACCCGGAAGAGAAACCCGTGCCCTCCCGAGCCGGGCCAAAAGTGGCCCCAGAACAAGGACAGAGGCGCGCATGGTCTTCACAAGATCATAGGATGCCTCATAATTACTTACATTATCCGAGTTAATGATGAGCGTATGGGGGGCTGGAGACGAACAGGAGGCACCCAAGGTCTCAATAAGGGTGCACATGGTGCGAATATCACGCAACTCTGGAACATTATGCAGGATATGCTCACCTGGACATAATAACGTTGCCGCGATAAGGGGCAGCGCCGCATTCTTCGCACCACTCACAGCAATCGTACCGTGGAGGGGATGCCCGCCTTCAATGATAATTTTATCCATAATATATTACAAAAAGTAGAGGGTATAGAAAGGGATCAACAAACCTTTACGGCATGAACCATCCTCGGCAAACCAGCATAATCTTTAATAACGTTATATTGACCATAGAAGGGTAAACTTCTCAACACATCCATGACCCTTTGCTCTTGATCATAACCGATTTCCATAAAAAGATGACCTCCACCCCTTAAGTGGCTGCCCAATGACCGGAGTAAATGATCCACCATGACAAAACCATCCTGACCGCCATCCAGCGCGAGATGGGGCTCAAAGCCGACAACATCCTGCTGTAATGTGGCAAAGGTCTCCGCATCCACATAGGGAGGATTTGTAACAATGACATCAAAGGGTTGATCAAACTGCAGTGACCCCATAAAATCCGCCTGCAGAAAAGAGATACGGGCATCCACATGATGGCGCATGCTGTTCTCTAACGCAACAGCCAGGGCCTTCTCAGACACATCCAGTGCCGTGAATGCAACATTCCTGTAAATGGTTGCAAGGGTCACCGGCAGGACACCACTCCCGGTGCCACAATCGAGGATATGGCCGGCAAAACCCGGATCAGCAAAATAATGACAGACCTGCTCTATAATGAGTTCTGTTTCAGGACGGGGAATGAGAACATCCGGCGTCACCTTAAAATCCAACGACCAGAATTCTTGATGACCAGTAATATAGGCAAAGGGCTCCAGGTTACAGCGCCGCTTAATATATGCATCAAAGCGCTGTGCATCAGCTTCAGAACATATAGTTAAATTGAGCAAAACAGAACTACGGGAAATACCTAGGATAAAGGCGAGCAGAAGGGATGATTCAAATTCAGCATCAGCTATGGAATTTGTTTTGAGTTGTTCAACACCTGATTGGTAAAGGGCAAGACAGTCCATAGAGAAGGTGGTTCCCAAGGGGAATCACATGATCTTTAAGGCTTCAGCCTGATAATGGGCGATGAGGGGATCAATAACACTTTCAAGCTTACCCCCCATAATATCATCCAGTTTATATATGGTAAGATTAATGCGATGATCGGAGAGACGACCTTGGGGGAAATTATAGGTCCGGATGCGCTCACTTCGATCACCCGTGCCGACCTGACTGCGCCTGTCGGCAGAAATGAGATCATGCTGAGCCTGCTGCATTTTATCAAGAACACGGGCACGGAGAACCTGCAAGGCCTTGGCCTTATTCTTATGCTGCGACTTTTCATCCTGGCTTGTGACCACGAGACCTGTGGGCAGATGAGTGATACGCACGGCAGAGTCAGTGGTGTTTACACACTGACCACCAGGGCCAGATGCCCTATACACATCAATCTTGATATCGCCAGGGGCAATATCAACCTCAACCTCTTCAGCTTCAGGCAATACCGCGACAGTAATGGCAGAGGTATGAATCCGACCCTGTGTTTCTGTTTCAGGAACTCGCTGGACCCGATGGACGCCGGACTCATGTTTCAGCTTGGAAAAGACCTTGGCACCGCTGATAAGGGCAACAATTTCTTTAAAACCCCCTAAACCGATGGGACTACTTGAAAGAATCTCAACCTTCCAGCCCTGTCCTTCAGCATAACGGCTGTACATTTTGAACACATCCGCAACAAATAAGGCAGCTTCATCACCACCTGTACCAGCCCGTACCTCGAGAATGGTGTTTTTGTCATCGTTGGGATCGGGGGGGAGCAGACTGAGCCGAAGATCAATATGGAGTTGCTCCAAACGGGCCTTGAGAGAAGTAATTTCCTCCCGAGCCATTTGCCGCATTTCCTCATCATCATCCTCGTAGAGGATCTCTTTATTATCGGCAAGTTCCTGCTGGACATTTTTATATTCGCTATACAGTTCATTCAGACGAGTAATATGGGCATGCTCTTTGGCTGCCGCCGCATATTTCTTTTGATCACTAAGAATCGCAGGGTCAGAAAGCTGTCCCTCCAACTCAAGCAACTTCTCATCTAAATGTTCAAAACGCTTAAAAATGTCCATATGGTACCCTTAATATCAGCGTGTACGTTTCAGTCAAAAAGAACATTACTTTACGTAAAGCACCAGACATTAATGTTACGCAGATGGTTGGTTATTTACCATCCAGGGTGCGACCATATTTCTTGAGGAATTTTTCTACACGACCGGCAGTATCAACAAGCTTTTGCTTACCGGTGAAAAAGGGGTGGCAGGCAGAGCATATTTCAACACTCATCGCAGGTAATACAGAACCTATTTCTACTTTATTTCCACAGGCACATTGTGCCTCAATAATTTGATAAGCAGGATGGATATCTTGTTTCATTAGTATTTCCAGTTCAGTGTTTACCTTGTGATAAGTTATTTCTCACCAGATAAACATTTTTTAAATTATTCTTTTAAGAAGCGGGGTATTATACCTCTAAGGGTATAATTTGCAAGTGTTAAACATGTTTTTTTTAACCATAAATCCTGCAGGCTTAGCCAATCATTGAGTCGATAAACTCGACATTATCCTTGGTTCCTTTCATCTTAGAGATAATGAACTCCATGGCATCGGCAGGGTTCATGGATGAAAGTAGTTTCCGTAATATCCAGGAACGATTCATCACTTCGGGATCGAGGAGGAGATCCTCTTTACGTGTTCCCGATTTATTCATGTCAATGGCTGGATAAATCCTGCGGTTCGACATCTTGCGGTCAAGAACAATTTCCATATTACCCGTACCTTTGAATTCTTCAAAGATCACCTCATCCATCCGACTCCCGGTCTCAATCAGAGCTGAGGCGATAATAGTCAGACTGCCGCCCTCCTCTACATTCCGTGCTGCCCCGAAAAAACGTTTCGGGCGCTGCAGGGCATTGGAATCAACACCACCGGATAAAATCTTACCGCTTGAAGGCACAACCGTATTATAGGCCCGGGCCAAACGGGTTAAACTATCCAGCAGAATAACCACATCATTCTTATGCTCAACCAGACGTTTTGCCTTCTCTATAACCATTTCGGCAATCTGAATATGCCGCTGTGGAGGCTCATCAAAGGTGGAACTGATCACCTCCGCATTCACGCTGCGGGCCATATCAGTAACCTCCTCAGGACGTTCGTCAATGAGAAGGATAATGAGCTTCACCTCTTTATGGTTCTTGGAGATAGAGTTGGCCAGCTCCTTGATCAGAACCGTCTTACCCGTACGGGGCGGAGCAACAATAAGACCACGCTGCCCTTTACCAATGGGACAAAACAAGTCCATCAAGCGAGGACCATAATTATCCTGGTCCAGTTCAAGCTTAAGGGGCTCGTTCGGGTGGAGGGGCGTGAGATTTGAAAAAAGGGTCTTGGTCTTGGCATTACCCGGTGGTTCAAAATTGATTGAATCAACCTTCAACAGGGCAAAATAACGTTCACCTTCCTTGGGTGGGCGCACCTGCCCTTCCACTGTATCACCCGTACGCAGACTGAGTTTTCGAATTTGTGAAGGTGAAACATAGATATCATCAGGACCCGGCATATAATTATAATCAGGGGCCCTCAGGAAACCAAAACCGTCAGGGAGAATTTCCAGAACGCCATTGGCCATAACAGAGAGTTTTCGCTTCTGGTTCCCGGCCTGTGTATGAATAATCGCAAATATCAACTCCTGCTTACGCAGGCTGCTTACCCCCTCAACACCAAGCTCCACAGCAAGTTCAGTTAACTCAGTGATTTTTTTCAGCTTGAGTTCAGCCAAATCCATAACAATCTCTGGCTCTGTATATGTCTTCCGCTTGCGAGGTTGCGGCTTACGAGGGGGTTTAGTTGTTTGATCTTTCACGTTGAGACAGGGCCTCTAGATTGAGTTAATAAGACATTGAGAATAGAGTTTCAAAACGAATAACATGTTTTTAGAAGAAAAATATAACTTAGGAGATAGAGCAGAACTGCTGAAAATACTTATATCTGTACAACAGATGATAAAAAAAGATTTTGAAAGAGAATTATGCCATTCAAGAAATTATAGAATGTTAAGAAGTTGGGATTTTTATAGCCAGCATGGGTTGCAGTGTCAAGCACTTTCAACAATTCTTTATTTTTTTAATCTTATTCATCCACAAAAATTCACCTCATTGCAAGTCGTGAGGCTACCTTCTCAATATTCTTTACGGTAACAGACCATTCCCCGTCATTATCAATAACAAACAACGCCCTGTTTTTTTTCAACTCCATATCCATTTGCTTGCTATAGGCCTTTTCAGCATCCTCAAGAGTTACCTGGTCACGAACCATTATCCGCTCAAGACAGGTTTCCTTCTTGGCATACACAACAATGATGGTCTTAAACAATGAATCCCAACCCGTTTCATAGAGTAAAGGGATCTCGATAACGGCTTTAGAGTGCAGCCCCTGCACCTGCTTCATTAGAGCGGTTTGAATTAACGGATGCAGTAATGTATCCACAGCCGCCTTCACCTCCTGGCAATTAAAAATTTCCCGCCGTAACAATGATCGATTCAGCGAGCCATCAGCACTGAGGAAATTGGGATTATACCGTTTTAACGCCTGAACCCCTGCCCTGCCTGGCTCCATAATCTCACGGGCGACTTCATCCACATCAATGTATGGCAAATGACAATGGGCAGCTAAAAACCGGGCAACACGACTCTTCCCACAACCAATCGTACCTGTCACACATATCTGCTCAATTAAGAGATTATTCACCCTCTTCCCCCTGCAGGTCCAGAAGTTGCTCTTTTATATCTTCTGCAAGTGGAGCCTTAAACGTCATCCTGTCACCCGTAAGAGGATGAGTGAGACTCAGCACTGAAGCATGGAGGCATTGCCTTGTTGCCAGGTTGCATTGCGTTTTTTTACCGCCATACACATTATCACCAAGAACAGGGCAGCCTAAATGAGCCATATGCACACGGATCTGATGGGTTCTGCCTGTATCTATAGATACTCTCACATAACAATGTTTTTTAAAACACTCAAGAATCTGCCAATGGGAAACAGCAAGACGTCCTGCCCTTTCAAGCACAGCCATCTTTTTACGATGCACAGGGTGACGGCCAATCATGGTTGTGATTGTCCCGCTTGCCTGGGCAGGAACCCCTGCAAGAAGGGCAAGATAGGACTTTTCAACCTGTCTGTCCTTAAACTGCTTAACCAGATACTGGTGGGCAAAATCATTTTTAGCGGCCACCAAAACTCCGGATGTATCCTTATCAAGACGATGAACAATACCTGGACGCAACACCCCGCCAATCCCGGATAAATCCCGGCAATGAAAAAGCAGCCCATGAACAAGGGTGGAATGCATATGGCCTGGCGCGGGATGTACCACAAGACCGGGTTGCTTATTGATGACAATCATATGCTCATCTTCAAAGAGAATATCCAGGGGAATGTCTTCAGGGGTCATGTCAAGTTCCGCGGCCTGCGGCAATGCAACAACAATCAGATCCCCAACCTGCACCTTATATTTTAAGGGACGAATGAGTTTGTTAACCAGCACATGACCCGACATATGATATTTTTTAATCTGGGACCTGGAAACAGATCCCAAGCTCTGATGCTGAGCCAAGACCTTATCAATCCGAAACCCTGCCTCTCTTGGAGTGATAACAATCTCTATGGATTCTGCTGGTTGTAATGTCATAAAAAAGTCAAAAAAAAAGTCTTTACTTAAAGATTAAGTAAAGACTTTAAAATATTTAATTAATCTCAGCTAGTTAGGCAAATATACCTTCAATTTGCTCACCAACTTCATCTTCAGACATGGAATTTGCGAGGGAAATCTCGGAAACAAGTAAGATACGTGCACTATCCAACATTTTTCTTTCACCAAAAGAAAGATCTTTGGTTTCAGTTAATACAAATAAATCACGCAGGACAGAGGCAATTTCAAAAACAGAACCGGATTTAATTTTTTCCATATACTCACGATAACGCTGATTCCACGGCTGAGCAACAATTTCAACATCCTTCATGTTAAGGATTGTGAAAACCTCATCAACATCATCAGTAGTGATAATGGCCCGCAGCCCAACCTTCTCACTGGTCAGACAGGGTATCATAACAGTCATGGACGTATCTCGAACTTCCATGACATAGAAAGAGTGTTCCTCACCAGCAACAACCTGGGTTTCTATCTTTTTTATTTTCCCAACGCCGTGGCCCGGGTAAACAGCCATATCACCTTTTTTAAACACGTATGTTTTCTCCTGTAATAGAACTTTTCCGATGAGTAAACCCTCAAAGCTGGAAGATGGTACAAGTTAGGTAGCAAGGACATGATAAGAGGAGTTTTATTATAAAACCAAGGATAGATTATAACACATTTTGTTAATTTTGCAAGAGTTGTTCCTTGAACCCCGCTGCCCCTAACGAGAATGAACGACCTGCATCGCTTCCTCGATCCCCTTTTCAAGAATAAGATCAAGACCCTCAATGGCAAGATCGATTTCGATATTGAGCTCATCCTGCTCTGATTGAGCAAATTTGGACAGCACATAGTGTTCAACAGGAATCCTGAGGGGATTTCGCCCTATTCCCATTTTGATGCGAATGAAGTTTTTATCACCCAAATGACTTATGATCGACTTCAAGCCATTGTGCCCACCAGGGCCGCGGTTCTGACAAATTTTCACCCGACCAATATCAAGATCCAAATCATCATGGATGACGATAATATGATCATGACTAATCTTATAATAATGAGCGACCTCAGCCACACATTGACCACTTAAATTCATATAGGCCATAGGCTTAACAAAGATAACCTGTTGGTCCATGCACTTGGTCTTAACCGTAACACCATTCCATTTCGAACCTGAAAAATGCAGACCGAGACCACCTACTATTCTATCAACAGTCATAAAACCAATATTATGACGCGTCTCGTCATAAGCAGGACCAGGATTACCGAGGCCAGCAATGAGATACATACAATCACCACTTAGGTTATATCGAGCCTTAAACAAAAAAAGGTCAAAAAAGGACTTCCTTTTTTGACCTTCAATAACTGCTGCAAGACAAGTGCTTAACTAAACAACACTCACCAAAATCAATTTCGCAGGATTCAACACATTAACTCCATCCGCCAAAACAAGTTGCTCACAAGATATTGATTCACCCTGGGCAAGATTCTTTAAATCTATTTCAATTGCATCAGGAACAAGCATTGGCTTGGCCTTAACCTTAACCTTGGTCTGGGCAATCTGCAATTCACCGCCAAGAAAAACACCCTTTGCCTGACCAGTGTATTTAAGAGGAACAGAAAACTCGTATTCTTTTTCAGCATCAATTTGATAGAAATCCGCATGCTTCAAGGTGTCATGAATGGGATCAACCTGCATCTCCTTGATGAATACCTGATAGGTATCACCGCCTTCAACGGTTAGATTCACAACGGCATTTCTCCGCTGGAGTCCGAGAACAGAATGGGTAAAGCTATGGGTATCGATAGAGAGACTCATAGCCTCAATATTCAAACCGTATAAAACAGCAGGGGTACGTCCTGCACGACGCAGTGTGCGTGCGGCACCTTTACCTGTTGTATTTCGTGGCTGGCTAGTAACGTCTAATTGGATCATGAGTAGAATCTCCTCAAATTATATGGGGTCTATCTTGATAGCAAGAAGTCAAGACATCCTAATTATTATAGGCAATGCAAGATAGGCCTATACACTTTTTTTATAAATTACACAAACAAAGAACTTACTGAATCCTCAGAATTAATACAACCAATTGCCTCGGCGAGCAATTTGGAAACAGAAAGAACCCTGATTTTATCACAGGATTTGGCATTTTCCCGCAGCGGGATCGTATTGGTCACAACCATGGAACTGATTTCAGAGTTATTCAACCGCTCAATGGCAGGTCCTGATAAAACAGCATGGGAACAATAGGCGTGCACCTCTTTAGCACCTGCCTTCAGAAGCATTGATGCTCCGGCGCAGAGCGTGCCGGCCGTATCCACCATATCATCAAGAAGAATGGCGATCTTACCTTCCACATTACCAATAACATTCATCGCTTCAGCAACATTTGCCCGGGCCCGACGCTTATCGATAATTGCCAGATCGGCATCAATCCGCTTGGCAAAAGCTCGGGTCCGTTCAACGCCGCCGGCATCCGGGGAGACCATCACAACATCTTCAAGATTAAAAGATGCACGGATATCATCTAAAAGAACAGGGGCTGAATACATATTATCAACAGGGATATTGAAAAAACCCTGAATCTGACCGGAATGTAAATCCATGGTGAGTACACGGCGGACACCGACCACCATGAGCATTTCAGCAACAACCTTTGAAGAAATAGGAACCCGTGGAGCCACCTTACGATCCTGGCGGGCATAGCCATAATATGGAATCACTGCGGTGATACGCCGGGCAGATGCACGTCTCAAGGCATCAGAGATGAGCATGAGCTCCATCAGGTTATCGTTAACAGGGGTGCTGGTGGGTTGAATTATAAAAACATCACGTCCACGAACATTGTCTTTTATTTCAACATATGTTTCACCATCACTGAACGTCTTACATTCCCGTTGCAACAATGGAATATCAAGAATCTTTGAAATATCTTCGGCAAGCGCAATGTTCGCGTTACCACATATAAGTTTCATATCTTTTGAGGACATTTTTATTCACTTTCTGCAGGCAACAGAGATGATATTGAGGGTCAAAATAAAAAAAATAGGGGCTTTTCATTTACAAAAAGACCCTATTTTATGATTTACTACATATGTTATTAAAAAAATGGCTGGGACGGCAGGATTCGAACCTGCGAATGCATGAGTCAAAGTCATGTGTCTTACCGCTTGACGACGCCCCAGCGCAAAATTATGTTAAAAGTGGTTCGGCTAAAAACAGATGCCAATCAGGATACTCAGACTGAATATGATCTTTACAGTATGCAGCTTGACCTTTATCTAGAAACAAACCAAAAACAGTGCTGCCACTGCCACTCATAAGTGTATCTATTGCATCGTGCTTTTGCAGGAGTTGTTTAATTAAGGCAACCTCAGGATAATAACTCAAGGTAACTTCTTCAAGATCGTTAAAGAGTTTTAGCCCGCTTCTCTCTGCTGATGCGCGGCCTAAATTATATGTTTTAGGTTCTCTTGTCAACGCATAATTATCTATTCCCGAGGTTTTTTGCGAATCAGTACTATAATTTGCAAGGAGTGGGATTTCCCCTTGTAATTGGGAAAAAACCCAGCCTGTGGATATCGCTATCCCGGGGTTCACCAGAAGAATAGTGCATGCAGGAAGGGGGGCAACAGGTGTAAGCCTTTCGCCAATCCCCTGAGCCCGTGCTGAAACAAAATCTTTAACAAAAAAAGGCACGTCAGCGCCAAGCTGTTTCCCCTCTTCAAGAAGGAGTTCTGCAGATAGTGGATAGCCAAACATCTGATTCAGCCCCAGTAAAACAGTGGCGCAATCACTTGAGCCGCCACCAAGACCGGCTGCAACAGGAATATTCTTTTTTAAGGTGATATGCAGCGCTGGCGGTTCAGCACTTAAATTATAGAATGCAATAGCGGCCTGATACACCAGATTAGATTTATCTTCCGGCAGGTTGGAATCGGGGCAAGATAATGTAAGACCAATGGCCTGAGTCTTTTCAAGACGAATTTCATCAAAGAGCGTAATCTTATGCATCCAGGTATCAAGCTCATGATACCCATCAGGACGTCGACCTATAACCTTCAGCGTCAGATTGATCTTTGCAGGCGCAAGTAAGGTGAGTTGCTGAGTCTTCATTTAAACAGAATCACCCGCAGGCCTTTACGTAACGCATTTTAAGATCACTGATGAAGTCGGCAAGCATAGTCGCATCTTCTTTACTGAGATTCCCCGCCGTCTTCTCCTTCAGCATATCAAGGGTATCGATCGTATGGTGAACCAGCATCAAGTCCTGAGACTTCTTGCCTGTTTCAGGATCAGGAATCTCACCCAGATAGAAGAGGGTTGAGGTATTCAGCGACATAATAAATGCGGAAAAGGTAATTTTAGGCAAAACACATTGCCCCTGCTTCATGGTTCCGCCAGCACATTTACATTGCTCTTCAGCCTTATCAGCCATAATGATATCCCATAAAGAATTTACAAAAAAAAAGGCGGGCAGCATTAAGCCACCCGCCTCAATATAAACCGCACCTAGAACCTACACCTCAAGAACACGGGCATCGGTGATGTGATCCAAACCCTTAATCTCAGCCAATTGTTTTTTATTCAACAGCTGATCCGTATTCAGCAGGATAACATTACGAGAAGAATCGCCACTGACCTCCTGCCCGACAGTCATCTTAGAGATGTTAATCCCCAGTGTCCCAAGCGTGACACCAAGGGTTCCGATAACACCGGGGACATCATCATTGGAAACAAACAACATGGGACCAGCAGGCTCTGCTTCCAGACGGAAGGAGTTGATCCGCACAAGACGAGGCTCCTTCTTACCAAAAACAGTACCGGAGATCTCGTTAATCCCCCCTTCTGATTTAATCTTCACAGTGAGCAATGAGGTGAACACATCAGAATCACTGGTCTTAGCTTCAACAACCTTGATGCCGCGCTCCTTGGCAATCATGGGCGCATTGACAAAGTTGACCGCCTCTTTGAGAATCGGGGTAAACAGCCCTTTCAGGAAGGCAACCGTAACAGGGGTTGTTGTCATTTCCGCAAGTTCGCCATCAAACTCAATGGTTATTTCCTCAATACCACCTTCAGCAAGTTCCATATGGATAGCGCCCATCTTCTCAGCCAGATCGGCATAAGGACCGACCTTGGCGATCACATCAGCACTTACAGAGGGCACATTCACCGCATTGGCAACAGTCCCATTATTAAGGTAATCGGCCATCTGCTCACAGATCGTCACGGCTACATTAACCTGGGCCTCGGAGGTTGAAGCGCCAAGATGAGGGGTACAGATGAAATTAGGCAGGGACAGTAATGGCGTTCCCTCCAGAGAGGTCGGCTCACTGGCAAAGACATCCAGGGCAGCACCGCGAATCTCACCATCCTTCAAGGCGCGATACAGTGCCTCTTCGTCAACCACACCACCACGGGCACAGTCAATGAACATGGCCTCAGACTTCATCAGTTTAAATTCAGCATCCGAAATAAGATTTGCAGTTTCTTTTGTGAGGGGCACATGGACGGTGAAGTAATCCGCACGTTTGCACAGCTCTTCAAGGGAAACAAGCTCAATACCCATTTTTTCAGCAACATCCTGCGGCATATAGGGGTCAAAGGCCATGATCTTCATCCGCAGCCCTTTGGCACGATCCGCAGCAATGGCACCAATCCGGCCAATACCAATGATTCCCAACGTCTTACCGGTCACTTCCCTCCCCTGAAACTTCTTCTTATCCCAACCACCCTCTTTCAAGCGGGCAGTGGCCTGGGGGATATTTCGGGTCAGAGACATCATCATGGCAATGGCATGCTCTGCGGCAGTGATGGCATTGCCGTCAGGGGCATTCATCACCACAATCCCACGCTTACTGGCGGCAGGAATATCTACATTATCAAGGCCGATACCGGCACGACCGACAATTTTCAGATTATCAGCAGACTCAATAATACTTGCAGTAACTTTCGTGGCACTACGAATAACCAGGCCGTCATAATTACCAATAATCTTCTTTAATTCTTCTGGAGCTAGACCTGTATTAACATCAACCTCAATACCAGCATCTCTGAGGATTTTCTCACCAACTTCGGCAAGAGCATCACTGATTAAAACCTTCATGGATATCTCCCTTACGGATTAAGCAAAAAAAACGGGTACGTTTAAGTAAACCCTTTTATAGTATAGATAGAAAACAAGACAATATTATGTGCAAGCTGTGGTTTGTCAAGGATATTTCTAGGGAACAAACCACACACACCTTCACCACGACTTATTTGAAACAACCCGAGAAGTCATCCGGTTCATCGACCTCTTGCGGGTCTGCAACGAGCCCCATCTCCTGTCGCACCTGGAACTCCAGAATAAACTCATCCACGGTTTTACTCAGGATATTCTCTGCAAATCGGCCTGTTGCCATATAGTCAAAATTAACCTCACATTGCCCCACAAGATCCTGCAGCACTGCATCCTTAACACCTTCATCAATAAAATTCCGTTCCTTGTCAAACAGGATAGAAATTTTACCTTCAGGATATTTCTCCTGAAAAGATGGTAAGTGCTCAGCATGGAGAAGAGCAGCACAGTCGGGCTCGGCAAACTTTCCTTCCACCACACAGGAAATCTTCACGAGATAACGATCCCAGGCAATTCGTTTGCATTTATCATAAATAGTAACGTGCAAACCATTATCTAATTTTTTAGAAAGCAGTATTAATTCAGTATCTTTTGCCATAGTTCTTGCTAAGGTTGCCTCAATTTTAAGAAACGAGTATGTTCTCTTGTTTATATTTATTTTCAATTACTCATTATACAGAATGCCATCCATGACCATACGTATCTATAACACCAAGACCGGCAAAAAAGAACCCCTGCAAACCATCAAAGAGGGGATCGTCAACCTGTATGTCTGCGGCATTACCGCCTACGACTATTGCCATCTTGGTCATGCCAGGTCAACAATTGTCTTTGACATGGTTGTGAAATATTTGCGCTCTCGCGGCTACACGGTCAACTTTGTCAGGAATTTCACTGACATTGACGACAAGATTATCAGGCGTGCGGCTGAACAAAACACCACCCCTGACGAACTTTCTACCCGTTTCATCCAGGCCTTCCACGAAGACATGGAGAGTCTCGGCAACATCATGCCTGACATTGAACCCAAGGCCACCGAACATGTTGGCGAAATTATCTCTTTGATTGAAGAGTTAATTGCGCTTGGCTACGGGTATGAAGCGCATGGTGACGTGTACTACCGCGTATCCAAATTTAAAAAATACGGTCAGCTTTCTGGCCGGAACATTGACGATATGCAAGCTGGCGCCCGCATTGCCATCAACGAGCAAAAAGAAAATCCCATGGACTTTGCCCTGTGGAAAACCAGTAAGGACGGAGAACCCGCCTGGAACAGCCCCTGGGGATCAGGACGGCCGGGCTGGCACATCGAATGCTCTGCCATGGCCAGGAAATATTTCGGCGACACCTTTGACATCCACGGAGGAGGCAAAGACCTCATCTTCCCCCACCATGAAAATGAAATTGCCCAAAGTGAAGCGGCCTCAGGTGAAATCTTTGTCAACACCTGGATCCACCACGGTTTTGTCACCATCAAAGATGAAAAGATGTCAAAATCACTGGGTAATTTTCTCACCATCCGGGAGATGCTTGACCGTTATTCAGCTGAAACCCTGCGCCTCTTTATCTTCTCAGCCGGCTACCGCACCCCTTTAGATTTTTCAGACCAGGCCATGAAGGATGCCGAGGCAGGAGTTGATAAAATATACACCTGTTTAGCGACGCTTGCAGCTCTTCCCGTTGCCGGTTCCGACAACGCTGCAGCCATAGGCAAGAGTGATCGGGTTAAACTGGAACAACTCGAAGAACGCCTTGAATCTGCCATGGACAACGACTTCAACACCGCCCAGGCCCTGGGCTATATCTTTGACAGTGTGAAAACTCTTAATAAAATAAGCGGCAACCTGCCCCCCTCTCCTGCCCAGACAGACCTGCAGCTGCTTGGTGATTGCTCCAGAACAATTACCACATTCATGAACATCCTTGGCCTGATCACCCAGGAGCCCAAACAATATGTTCAGGAAAAACAGGAAAGGCTCCTGGCAACGCTGAGCATAACTCCTGCAGAAATTGCAACGCTTATAACAGAACGCAATCAGGCCAGAGCCGATAAAAACTGGAGCCGGGCCGATGAGATCCGTGATCTGCTACTGGAACATCATGTTGAGATGAAGGATGGTGGTGACGGGACAACCTGGCAGGTTAAAGATTAAACGCGAGAGCACCCCTCAACATATTGCTTCGGCAAATAACTGCTTAAATTTTAATAAATTAACAATTAGCCACTGAGCAGGAGGTGTTTGTTTGCTGGATCGACAATGGAAGATAAAACCGAATAAACGCAGAGCCCTGATGCTTGCCCGGCGTCAATTACCTGAATTTGTCTGTGACGCCGTCAACCTTGAAGGAATAAATTTCACCTTGCCTGAGATACAGACGCTCATCGAAGGTATAACTGTTGGCGGACACAGGCTTTCCGATCAACACATTGCCTTAAATCAGGCTAAAGCATGGCAAACCTTATTTCAATGGCTAGAAGACGATACTTTTGAGATTACAAAAGAAAAGACATGTGAACTTCATTTCATTGCAGCAATGAATGAAACTTTAGAATGGGGTCAATTCCGCTCTGGAGGAGTTACTATAGCTGGCACAAGATATATGCCACCACAAGCCGAAAACCTTATAGCCTTATTTGATAAAATGGTAAGGGACATGCAGGAGCTAACAGATATTTATGACCAAGGCATTTTTATTTTTCTGAGCATGGCACGGTTACAGTTTTTTTATGATGTCAATAAACGCATGGGACGATTTATGATGAACGGCCTGTTATTGAACGCTGGATTCCCAGCAATTAATCTTCCAGCCAAACGGCAATTGGAGTTTAATCGCCTCATGCTGATATTTTATGCAACAGGTGACCAGCAGCCTATGAATATATTGCTCCGCACCTGTCTTGATGAACGCATTATTGCAATAATGCAAGAAGCATAATGTCAGCAATTCCCGATATCCGCATCAAACCTTAAATTACGCAGGGTTAATAACAGAACCGGATGGCGGGCTTATACCCTTCTCCTATCAACTGCTTCACGCCCAACCTCACGGCTGACCGCACATGACTCGGGACCATGATGGTTTGGTTACTCCTTTTATGTGGGGCTCTTTCATCCCCTACTCTGCCGGTTTTATCCCAGCTCTTTCATTATGTCCTTAGATATTACTAAGTCAAAATAACTTGCCAAGACGCTAGGTCCACATTAATCTGCGAATTATGCAGATTAATGTGGACTTGGAGGACCTATGCAACCCAGCAAGAAATTAGCCAAAACCCTAGGGGAATTAGCAGATCAAGACCATTTTTTATTCTCCCTTGCTGATTTAAGCAGCCTCTTTTCAGAGCTCAGTTCCGAGGCATTGTATGCTCTTATTGGCAGAGCAGTTAAAAACGATCTCCTACAGCGGGTTTGCCGGGGAATTTATCTGTATCCGGTTAAAGGGTATCCCGCAGGTCTGCTCCTCTATAGAGTTGCGGCTCGTTTACGGGCCCAAGAATTTAATTACATCAGTCTAGAGTCTGCTCTAAGCGAGAGCGGTATCATTTCTCAGATTCCGCTAAACTGGATCACCTTAATGTCATCCGGGCGCAGCCACACTGTAAATTGCGGCAAATGGGGGCACATTGAATTTATACATACAAAAAAGACATTAGCGCAGCTTGCGCCTGACCTTGTGTACGATAAAAAATATGGTTTCTGGCGTGCTTCAATTGACTTGGCTTTGCAGGATATGAAATTCACCAGAAGAAACAGTGACCTCATTGTAGAAGGAGTTGGGGATGAGCCTATTTGAGCAATTGGTTGCAGCTGCAGTAGAAAACCAGCGAGATCTTGCCCCCTTGCAGGTTGTGGTGGAAAAAGAACTGCTCCACCACGATATTATCCGTGAAATGAGCAAAGCGGGTTTATTGAAACAGCTGACCTTTATTGGCGGCACTTGTCTGCGTGCCTGTTACGGCTCGAATCGTTTAAGTGAAGATCTGGATTTTACCGGCGGAAAAGATTTTACCCGGGAGTCCCTGGTTTCCCTCGCTTCAGTCCTGACCAGACAACTCAAGGTGAAGTATGATCTTTTGGTGGAGGTGAGTGAACCCTTCAGGGAATGTGGTAATGTTGACACCTGGAAACTAAAGATTGTCACCCGCCCGGATCAGCCGGGACTTCCCATGCAACGAATTCATATAGATATCTGTGCTATTCCCAGTTACGACAGGAAGCCAATGGTTCTCCGTAACCATTATGGAGTGGATATGGGGACTTCCGGTTTAATTATTCAGGCCCAAAGCAGAGAAGAGATACTGGCGGATAAAATAGTTGCCTTTGCCTTGAGGCGTAACCGTCTCAAAAACCGGGATCTCTGGGATATTGGCTGGCTGAGACAGCAAAACATTACATTACCTGTAAATCTCGTGTGGCAAAAGGTAGCAGACCGCCACTATGACACCACAGACTTCAGCAATTTATTGTCGCAGCGAGTGGATTCACTGCTGGACAATTCCCAGATACACCAGAGTTTTGTGAATGAGATGAAGCGGTTTCTCCCCCCTGGAGTTGTCGCTGAAACCATTGAAAAAGATGCATTCTGGATATATCTTTGTAACCTGATTCAAGAGGAAGCATTATTATTAATGGCTGATGGGCAAAGAGGTGGTAGCGAAAATGAATTCAGGATGTAGGTGGTTTGGAGGACAGTCCATCATGTTGAGATGAAGGATGGTGGTAACGGGACAACCTGGCAGGTTAAAGATTAAACGCGAGAGTTATCCCTCAACATATTGCTTCGGCAAATAACTGCTTAAATTTTAAGAAATTAACAATTAAACAATTAGCCACGGAATCCACAGAAAACACAGAAGTTTTTGTCTGTGGATCGAAGTCTACGCTATCTCTGGGGCTAAAATTATTTTTTCGATTTGCCCCCACCATTCTAATCTTAAACATAGTGATAGCGACATTGAAATATGACCACCATGTCTTCAACGGGTTGATACACAAGCCTATGTTCCCGGTTAATTCTCCGGGACCATTTACCATCCAAGTTAAATTTTAGTTGCTCAGGTTTACCTTTTCCTGTCTCTGGGTGCCGGTTAATATCCTTAATGAGATCGTTGACCCGTTTCAGGATCTGCTTGTCGTTTTTCTGCCAGTATAGGTAGTCATCCCATGCACTGTCAGTCCAGGCAATTATCATCTAGCAACTCCCGGTCTTTAAATTTACCTTGTTCAAATTCCTTTATACTTGCTATTAATCGCTCCGCATTAGCCGGGTTTCGGAGAAGATACATAGTTTCCTCTATGGCATTATAGTCTTCCAGAGACATCATTACTACAGAGCTGGCATTCTTTCTGGTGATAATAAGCGGTTCGTGCTCATCACATACCTGCTCCATGCTCTTTGCTAGACTTTTTCGCACATTTGAATAGGCGATTGCTTCCATAATCACTCCCCTGTTATTTTTCTAATCAATGTACAACTAGTTGCACAACTGGTCAATTGAAAAATATGATCGGCAATTCCACACGATTGGTCACAGTCATCAGGGTCAGGTCTTGAAATGCAACACTTTATACATTTGTCAATACACGACTCACTGTCGAATAATGAACACCAACCATGTTGGCAATTTGTTTTAATGTATAACCATAATCCAAGTGGGCCGTTTTTATTCTTTGATTACGATCTTGCTTATTCTGTACAGCAGCAAATAAAACTTCAAGATCTGGCCGTCCGGCATACCGTTGAGCACGAGGTATTTCACCTATCTCTTTTTGGGTTTCTAACTTCTCCCTCATGTTGGAAATAAAACGGGTGCGACCCAGAAATATTTGATTCTGTAAATGTTGCCAAGGCGATTTTATTTCTTGAGTTTGACCATCATTCACAAACTCAACATATTGTTTCATTGCTTGTTTTTCGTATTGTGAAAATTGCTTTAAAAGCCAACTTCTCGTTAAGAAATCAGATGAAGAGGTCAGACCAGCGGTATGCCTATAACTACTCCATACCCATTGAGAAGGTTCACGAACCATATTCGCCTTAACAGGATTGAGAACGATATACCGACATAACTCCAACAAGAA